>NZ_WWIC01000250.1:0-66996 GCF_009872555.1 Streptomyces sp. SID5643 | reverse complement strand
GGCGAGGGCCTCGCGCCAGCCGCGCAGCCGGTCGCGGGCGGCCCACCAGTCCTGCGGGCCGGGTATGTGCCAGACGGTGCGGTGACCGAGGGACAGCAGGTGCTCGGTGGCGAGCCGGGCCGCCGCGACGCCGTCGGCGCCGACCAGCGCCCCGGTGCCCGGCTCCAGTTCGACGCCCTCCCCGAGGCTGACGACGGGCACGTCCGCGGTGAGCCGCAGCGGAGGGCCGTCGTCGATCGGCTCGGACAGCACGATCCCGTCCACGCCCTGCTCCAGCAGCGCTTCCACGGCGACCGAGACCCGCTGCCCCTCCAGGGTGCCGGCCAGGGCCACGGAATAGCCGGCCCGCTGCATCGCCCGCTCCAGGGCGATGAGCAGCGTCGAGGGACCGTAGAGGGAACTGCCCAGGGAGACCACGCCCAGACGCCGGTAGCGGCCGAGGAGCAGGGCCCGTGCCGCGGTGTTGGGCCGGTAGTCCAGGTCGCGGACGGCCCTCAGCACCCGGTCGCGCACCTCGGGGCTGACGTGCGGTTCGCCGTTGACGACGCGCGACACGGTCTTCTGCGACACCCCGGCGGCCCGGGCCACCTCCGTCATGCCCGGCCCACGGCGTCGCCCGCCGGCTGCTCCGGTCGTCGTCATGAGGGCTCCCGGGGTCGACCAGGGCGTGACTACGTAGTCACGCAGGCAGCTGCCGAGCGAAAGGGCTTGCTTGACTACGTAGTCAGTGAGTGTGGTGATCCCGGCGCGCGACGTCAACGCCCCGGGCGGAACAAGAGTTCGTGCATCACCCACTCGCACCCCATCGGCACCGGTTAACCTCGTAAGTCACCGAAGGTAAACGGGGGTTGCCCATGGTGAACGCCGATCGCACGCCGCCTGACTGCCCTGGGGGCCATGACGGCATGCCGGAGAGCGACGCCGGGCGCCACCTCCAGAACCAGCTCGAGATCCTCATCCAGGACTTCCGCCGGAGCACCGAACCCCCGATGCCGGTGTTCGTCGTGCACGCGCAGGAGAACGGGGACGACGACGCGGTGGCCGGGCTGGTCCGGCAGCTGCACGCGGGCCAGGAGGCGCACGGCACCCGCTGCGCGGTGGTCCAGGACGCCTACGAGGGCACCACGGAGGTCCGCCGGGCCGCCGCCCTGGTGCGGGCGCTGAGCGACCCGGGCAGGTGGGGCGGTCCGAAGGCGGTCTACCGGCGCTACGCCTTCCCGCGGCTGCGGCTGGTGCACGCCATCGACGACGCGGTCGACGCCCTCGGCGACAGCTGGCCGGCACCTGCCCCGGGCAGCCCCGAGGCCGGGCAGGACCAGCGGCAGCGACTGCTCAACGAGCTGGCACAGCAGCGCTGGCGGCCGAAGAACACCGCCCGCTGGCGTTCGGGGCTGCCGCTGTTCGACATGGCGCACATCCTCCCGGCGAGCCTCGTGACGGTGCTCGCCGCGCTCCTCGCCCGCAGCGAG
This sequence comes from Streptomyces sp. SID5643, assembly GCF_009872555.1. Lineage (NCBI taxonomy): Bacteria > Bacillati > Actinomycetota > Actinomycetes > Kitasatosporales > Streptomycetaceae > Streptomyces > Streptomyces sp. SID5643. The sequence goes on along the minus strand of NZ_WWIC01000250.1, from coordinate 65,527 downwards.
TGGTACGTGGCGGTGGGCGCCGGCCTCGTCTTCCTGCTGCTGCTCACCGTCCTCAACGACGTCCTGCCGGGGCGCGCCCCGATCTTCCTGTGGCTGCGCCGGGAGAGCCGCTGGTTCATGACGACGACCTTCCTGAGGGCGGCGGACCAGGAGGAGTCCACCGAGGTGTCGCTGCTGCGGCCGGTGCGCTCCTGGAAGGCGATCGCGGCCCGGGCCTACGACGTGGCGGAGGCGCTCAGGGCGGGCGGCGACTTCCACCTCCAGCTGTGCGTGCTGGCGCTGCGCGAGGATCTGCGGGACAACCACCGGCGCTGGAGCTGGGACCTGCGCGGCTTCAAGCGGCCGCGCCCGCCGATGCTGTTCCTGCCGCACGCGGACGACCGCAACGGCGGCATCGAGCTGATCCGGGCCATCAGCGACGTCCGCAGCCGGCGCAGCGAGCTCGACCCGCTGCTCGTGGTCGCCGCGGTGCGCACGCACGACGTGCCGCGCCTGGAGCGCAGCGTCGTCCAGACGGCCCCCGCCCCCGACACCGCGCCGCCCACGTTCGGCGTCCGGCTGCGCACCTGGTACCGCGAGTGGGGCCGCAACCTGCGCGCCGAGCAGTCACCCAGCCGGGAACGGTCCGTCCTGCCGTGGGTGATGAAGATCCCGCTGCCGCACGACCAGCTGGGCCCGGTCGAGGAGGGCCGTCACCATCTGCGGGCCTCCGCGCGGCCGACGCTCGCCCGGCTGGTGTGGGCCCTGCACACCCTCGTCCTGGTCATCGCCCTGCTGGCGGCAGGGACCGTCATGCGGGCCGACGCCCTGAACGACCGCTACTGCTCGGCGTCCGTGCTCACCGCCAACCGCGACTCCCGGCGCGAGCAGGGCCCCGACGGCCGTACGGAGTGCATCGGCATAGCGACGGACGAGGTCCGTTTCGCCGACTGGCTGCCCGCACCCGAGCCCGGTGACGACGACGTCGAGGCGCTCACGGCCGGCGGCGAGACGCCCTGGACGGTGGCCGACCTGGAGGACCGCATATCCCGGCAGAACACCGACGTCCTGGCCCGGCACGCCGGGAAGTACGTCACCGTCGTCTACGCCGGGCCGCTCAGCGCCGACACCTCGGCCGGCTCCTCCCTGGTGAAGGGCGCCGAGGAACTGGCGGGCGTGTATCTGGCGCAGGCCGTCATCAACGAGAACTCCAGCGTGAAGCTGCGTGTCCTGATCGCCAACGGCGGCGTGGACCTGGGCCATCAGGAGGAGATGGCGAAGGCGATCGCCGCGTACGCCGCCCACGACCCGACCGTGGTCGGGGTCGTGGGCACCGGCCGCGACCTGAAGTCGAGCAGGGCGACGACCCGCACCCTGATGGAAGCCGGCCTGCCGGTCGTCTCCGGCACGAACTCCGCGACCTATCTGCCCCGCGAGTTCGCCAACTGGTTCAGCCTGGCGGCCACGGACGAGTGGCAGACGCAGCAACTCGGACTGATCGCCGCCCAGTTGCGCAGACCCGACCGGCGGCAGTACGCCCTCGTCCTGGCCCGTGACACGGCGAAGACCGACGACCTCTACACCGACGAACAGGCGCGCTACGGCCAGGGCATGCTGGGACGCCAGGGCTTCACCCCGCTCCCGCAGCGCCGCTACACCCTCAGCGGCGGCAAGCCCGAACTCCGCTCGCACGCCCAGGAGATCTGCCGGGGCGGCCGGATCCCGTCCGTGATCTACTTCGCCGGCCGGGTGGAGGACATCGACCCCTTGATGACCCAGCTGGGCACCGAGCCGGGCTGCGCCGGAAAGCCCCTGGCCATCCTCACGGGCGACGACCTGTCCAAGGCCGACTTCGCCGGCGGCGGCCATTCCGTCGCGCCGGAGGTCACGCTGTACCACGCGGCCCTAGCGGAGCTGAAGAAGGCCGCCGGCACAACGGCCTTCTACCAGGACGCCGCCGGGCACCTGCCGGGTCTGCGGGGCCAGCGCCTGCGTTACGACAGCCCGGCCCTGGCCAGCGGCCAGACCGCCCTCGCCCATGACGCGACCCGCGCCCTGTTCTGGGCGGCCACCCGCGGCGACCGGCCGCAGAGCCGCGCCTCGACCTGGGTGAACCTGCGCAGCGTCAAGATCGAGGGCATGGCCACCGGCACCATCGACTTCACCGGCGCCCCGCTCTACGGCGACCGCACCGGGCACAGCATCGTCCTCAAGGAGGTCCGCCGCGACGAGGACGGCTCCTCGAGAACCCGGGTGCTGTGCAGGCGCACCGCTGGGGAGACCAAGCGCCTCACCCAGCAGGAGTGCCGGATCCGCTGAGCGCCGCCTCAGCCCTGCTCGGGGGCCAGCCGCAGCGCGATCGAGTTGATGCAGTACCGCTGGTCCGTGGGGGTGGGGTACCCCTCGCCCGCGAACACGTGCCCGAGGTGCGAGCCGCACCGGGCGCACCGCACCTCGGTCCGCACCATGCCGTGCGACCGGTCCTCGATCAGCTCCACCGCGTCGGTGTCCTTGGGGTCGAAGAAGGAGGGCCAGCCGCAGTGCGACTCGAACTTGGTCTCCGAAGTGAACAGGTCCGCGCCGCAGGCCCGGCAGGAGTACACGCCCCGCGTCTTGGTGTCGGTGTACTCACCGGTGAAGGCGGGCTCGGTGGCCGCCTGCCGCAGCACCGCGTACTCGCCCGGGCTCAGCTCCGCACGCCACTGCTCGTCCGGCTTCTCGACGTCGTACGCCATGAGCTTCCAGCCCCTCAGTTCGACAGACGGTCCAGGATCTGCGGGCCGAGGTCGGTGACGTCGCCCGCTCCCATGGTGAGAACGAGATCACCCGGCTTCGCCATTCCCGCGACGACCGACGGGACGTCCGCCTTGTCGTGCACCGGCGTCACGTCGGCGCCCGCGGCCCGGGCCGCATCGATGATCAGCTCGCTCGTCACGCCCGGGATCGGGTCCTCACGGGCCGGGTAGATGTCGAGCACGACCGAGGCGTCCGCGAGGGCCAGGGACTGGCCCATCTCCTTGCCGAGCTCCTGGGTCCGTGAGAAGAGGTGCGGCTGGAAGACGACCAGGATCCGGGCGTCACCGGCCGCGGCGCGCATGGCCTCCAGGTCGGCGGTCATCTCGGTGGGGTGGTGCGCGTAGGAGTCGATGACCTGCACGCCCGCGGCCTCGCCCTTCAGCTGGAGCCGCCGCTTCACGCCCGTGTAGGCGGCGATCGCCGGGGCCAGCCCGGCCGCGGGGACGCCGAGGGCCACGCCCGCCGCCAGCGCGGCGACCGCGTTGTGCGCGTAGTGCCGGCCGGGGACGGAGACCGCGAAGGTCAGCTCCTGTCCCTCCAGCACCACGGTGACCTCGCTCTTCAGTCCCTGCGGAACGACCGACAGGATGCGTACGCCGGCGTCCTCGGACTCGCCGTACGTCACCACGCGCACGCCGCGCCCGGCGACCCGGCGGGTCAGCTCCCGGGCACCGTCGTGGTCGGCCGCGATCACCAGCGTGCCGCCCTCGGTGATCCGGTCCACGAAGGTCTCGAACGAGGCGTAGATCTCGTCCATCGAGGCGTAGTTGGCGTGGTGGTCGAGCTCGACGTTCAGGATGATCGCGACGTCGGGGGCGTACTTGTGGAAGCTGCGGTCCGATTCGTCCGCCTCGGCGACGAAGATCTCGCCCTCGCCGTGCAGCGCGTTGGAGCCCGGCGCGTCCAGGTCCCCGCCGATCGCGTACGAGGGCTTCAGACCCAGCTCGCTCAGCGCCACGGCCAGCATCGAGGTCGTGGTCGTCTTGCCGTGCGTACCGGCGACGGCGATCGGCCGCAGCCCGTCCATCAGCGCGGCGAGCGCGTCGGACCGGTGGACGACGGGGATGCCGAGCTCGGCCGCGCGGGCCAGCTCGGGGTTGTCCTGCCGGATCGCCGACGAGACGACCACACAGCTGGCGTCGTCGGCGAGGTGCTCCGCGGCGTGCCCGATGTGCACGGTCGCCCCGAGCGCGCGCAGCGCCTCGGCCGTGGCCGATTCCTTGGCGTCGCTGCCGGCGACGACGGCCCCGCGCTGGGCGAGGATCTTCGCGATCCCCGACATCCCGGCCCCACCGATCCCGATGAAGTGCGGTCGGTCCATGGCGGGAGGAAGGCCGGCTGCCATGCAGATCTCCAAGAGCGAGCGACGACGGTGAGCGCCCCCACCCTATTTCAGGAACGGGGAGTGCCGCGGCCGGCCCGGGGGCGCGGGCTGCATCGATGTGCGGCTCCGCCGCGTGGGCGCGAACAACCACCGACCCGCACCCGGCGAACCGCAGCAACCCGCCCTTACGCCTTGCTGTGCGAGAACAGCTTCAGCACCGGCACCCCCACCTTGTGCCGGGCCCGGGAGGCCCAGTCCCGGTGGAAGAACTCCTCCACGTAGTGGGGGTCGGTCAGCACGATGACCTCGTCGGCCCCGGCCTCCTCCACCAGCGACTTCAGCGCGTCCAGCGGATGGTCCTCGATCAGCCGCCCCTCGGCGGCACTGCCCGAGGAACGCAGCGCGGCGAGTGACACCTCCAGCGCCCGCTGCCCGACGCTCAGCGCCTCCTCCCCCTCCGGCGTCTCGCCCTCGCGGACGGCCTCGTCGAGCTCGCCGAGCGCGACGTCGTCGATGGCCCGCAGCAGGCGGTCCGCCTGCTCGCCGCGCGGCTGCAGCAGCACCTGGAAGGAGACCTGCTCCTCCCCGTGCAAGGTGGTGACGAACTCCACGTCGGCGGACGTCAGCGCCTTCTCGATCATCAATACGCTCGTGAACACCAGGCGCCCCTTCTGCTCCGGGGCCCCAGGCCCCACTCCTCCGCGGGCCGCACCGGGCCCTGCGGAAACCATCCTGCCCCGCGTTCGCACGGGTACTGCCGGATCCAGTGTGCCCTCCCGAACCCAAACGGAACGGCATATTCCACCGATGACCGGACGAACGGCAGCGTTCACCCCCGCTCCCGGACGTACCGGCCGGTCGGCCTTCCCGGCCGCCGACCTTCTACCCCCGCCCCGGCGTTTCAGTACGCCGGGGCGCTCCGCCCGTACCGCGTGAACAGGAAGCCGTCCTCCTCCAGCATCGACACCAGCCCGAAACGGTGCGGGACCGTGACCGCCGGCCCCCCGGCGATGCGCTGCGCCTCGCCCGCCGTGAGCATCGGGGCGACGGTCAGGCACAGCTCGTCGAGCACGCCGGCCGCGACGATCTGCCCGAGCAGCCGCGGGCCGCCCTCGGTGAGCAGCCGGGTGTGGCCGAGGTCGGCGAGGGCCCGGACGGCGCGGGCGGGGTCCACGCCGATGCCGTCTCCTGCGGTCACCACCCGGGCGCCCGCCCGCTCGGCGGCGGCGACCCGGTCGGGGGCGGCCGAGGCACCCGTGAGGATCAGGGTGGGCACCAGGGGCGAGGTGAACAGCGGCAGCGAGAAGTCCAGGTCGAGGCCGGCGGTGACCACGGCGATCGCGGGTGCCGGCCCCTGCCCGGCCGCCTCCCGCATCGCCGCGAAGTCCTCGCGCGCGCGGGCGGGCCGGTAGCCCTCCTTGCGTACCGTCTCCGCGCCGACGACCACGACGTCCGCGAGCGCCCGCAGCGTGCCGAAGATGCGCATGTCGGTGGCGCTGGAGATGGGCTGCGAACGGCCGTCGTGCTGGGCGGCCCCGTCCAGCGTGGACACCATGTTGGCGCGCAGCCACGGGGCCGGGCCCCCGGGGCCCGGCTCGGGATAGGCGTACGCGGCGGCCAGCTCCTCCAGGCTCCACTCCCGCCCGGCGCCCCCACCGGACGCGCCGTCCGGCGCCGGAGCTGCTGTTTCATCGGTCACAGGGAACAGACGTCGCATGCCGTGCAGTGTTCCACGCGCCGTAGCATGGTGAACCGTGTCTTCTCCCCTGGCCCCCTCCGGAAGCGGCCCCATAACCGACCCGGCCCCGCTGTCCCTGTGCGCCCGTGAGCCGCATGTCCCGGCGGACCGGCTGGTCGCCGAGATGGTGCCGCCGCCGCGGTTCGACTCGGTCCGCTTCAGTACCTACATCCCCGACCCGAACCAGCCCAGCCAGACCGAGGCGGTCCGGGTCCTGGAGGGTTTCGCGGCGGGCCTCGGCGCGGCCGAAGGCTCCGGCAGGCGGCGGCTCTTCGGTTTCGGCAAGGCACCGAAGAAGACACCCGCCGGCCCGCGCGGCGTCTACCTCGACGGCGGTTACGGCGTGGGCAAGACCCACCTGCTGGCGTCCCTGTGGCACGCCACCCCGGCCGAGCCCGGGCTGAAGGCGTTCGGCACGTTCGTGGAGCTGACCAACCTGGTCGGCGCCCTGGGGTTCCAGCAGACCGTCCGGACGCTGTCCGGTCACCGCCTGCTGTGCATCGACGAGTTCGAGCTCGACGACCCGGGCGACACCGTGCTGGTGTCCACCCTGCTCGGCAAGCTGGTCGACGCGGGCGTGGCCCTCGCCGCCACCTCCAACACCCTGCCGGGCAAGCTCGGCGAGGGCCGGTTCGCCGCGGCCGACTTCCTGCGCGAGATCCAGGGCCTGTCGGCTCACTTCCGAGCCCTGCGCATCGACGGCGAGGACTACCGCCACCGCGGTCTGCCGGAGGCGCCGCCGCCCTACTCCGACGAAGAGGTGACCCGCGTGGCGCACGCGACCGAGGGCGCCTCGCTCGACGCGTTCTCGCCCCTCCTGGAGCACCTCGCCCGCGTCCACCCCAGCCGGTACGGCGCTCTGACGGACGGAATCCGGGCCGTGTGCCTCACCGGTGTGCGGCCGGTTCCCGACCAGTCGACGGCCCTCAGGCTGGTCGTCCTCGCGGACCGGCTGTACGACCGCGAGGTGCCCGTGCTGGCCTCCGGCCTGCCCTTCGACCAGCTGTTCAGCGACGAGATGCTGAACGGCGGCTACCGCAAGAAGTACTTCCGGGCCATCTCCCGGCTCACCGCTCTCGCCCGCGACGCGGCCAAGCTGGCGAACGACCGGTAACGACAACCCCAATACCGTGCCAACCGCCCGGTAGGGAGGGCCTGTTCAAGCCAGCCCACCTACGGTTTTCAGGCTCTCTTCAGCTTGAAACGTTAAGTTAACCCTGCAAACGACCTTGCAGGGTTAACGTGTTTCTTGACCAGCCGTTGACCAACCGTTGGTCCGCGCTAGACGTGTGAAGCACCTGAAGGGGGGCGCATGTACCGAGGTACGACGGCACGGACCGTGGTTTCGCTCCTCGCTGCCGTCCTGCTCGCCCTTCAGTTCTTCGCACCGACCGCGTCCTTCGCATCCGCGCATACACACAGTCAAGCCGAGGCCAAGACCCAGGCCGGAACCAAGCCTTCCGGCAAGTCCTCGCGTCCCGGACACAAGTCTCCCGGGAAGGCCCTGCGCGACGAGATGGCCGGCTGTCGCGCCGGACACCACGGGGACCCGACCGGTCCCCTGCGGACCCGCGACCGGTCCCACACCGCCGACTCGGCGCCCTCGGCGCCCGAACGGCCCTTGCGGCGGCACATCCAGCCGACGGAACGGGAACCGGTCAGACCCGGCGCCGCGCATCACCGCACGTCGAGATCCTCGGCGTCGCACACCCCGGCAGCACTGCAGGTCTTCCGCTGCTGAGCGGCAACGCAGTTCCCCCCACCCTCTGTCATGCCCGTCCGACGCGCCCCCACTGCGCGCCAGGAGGAGTCACCACACTCATGCAACCCCTCATCGACAACGCCCGCACCTTCGGACAGCGCCCTGAGGAGTTCGCCCACCTCGCCGAGGGCCAGTCCCCCGACGTCCTGTTCATCACCTGCTCCGACTCCAGGGTCGTACCGGCCCTGATCACGGGCGCCCGTCCCGGCGAGCTCTTCGAGCTGCGCACCGCGGGCAACGTCGTCCCCCCGCACTCCTTCGAGCACCCCACCTCGGAGGCGGCCACGATCGAGTACGCCGTGGAGGTCCTCGGCGTCAAGGAGATCGTGGTCTGCGGCCACTCGCACTGCGGCGCCGTCGGCGCGGTGGTACGCGGCGACGACCTCGCCGCGGTACCGGCGGTGCGCGACTGGCTCGCCCGCGCGGCCGACGAGCCGGCGTGCTCGGACCCGGCCGACCCGACCGTCACCGAGGCCGTGCAGAACCACGCCCTCACCCAGGTGCTCCGGCTGCGGTCCTACCCCTGCGTCGAGCGCCGGCTGGCGGAGGGCAGGCTCGGCCTGCGCGCCTGGTTCTACGAGGTCCACACCGGGGTCGTGCGCGAACACCGCGCGGACACCGACACCTTCGAGAAGCTGTGAGGGGCACCATGACCAAGTTCCCCCATCTCAAGCAGGACTTCTTCGCCTCGATCGTCGTCTTCCTGGTCGCGGTCCCGCTGTGCGTCGGCGTGGCGGTCGCCTCCGGCGTCCCCGCGGAACTCGGCCTCATCACCGGCATCGTGGGCGGGCTCGTCACCGGGCTGATGCGCGGCAGCAGTCTTCAGGTCTCCGGCCCCGCCGCCGGACTCACCGTGCTGGTCTTCGAGGCCGTCAGTCAGTTCGGCGTGGCCACGCTCGGTGTGATCGTGCTGCTCGCCGGCCTGCTCCAGCTCGCCATGGGCTTCCTGGGGATCGGCCGCTGGTTCCGGGCGATATCCGTATCCGTCGTCGAGGGCATGCTCTGCGGCATCGGACTGGTGATCATCGCCGGGCAGATCTACGCGGCGGCAGGCCTGAAGGCACCGGAGTCCGGACTCGGCAAGATCGCCGGCCTGCCCGGGATGTTCGCCGACGCGCTCGGCAGCACCAAGGCCCTGACGTCCCTGGCGATCGGCGCGGGCACCATCGCCGTCGTCGTGCTCTGGAAGAAGATGCCGAAGGCGGTCCAGACCGTGCCCGGCGCCCTCGCGGCGGTGGTCCTGGCCACGGTCGCCACGCTCGCCTTCAGCCTGCCGGTCGCCACCGTCCAGGTGGAGGGCCTCCTGGGCGTCATCCAGCCGCCCGGGGCCGAGGCCTTCGGTGAACTGGCGAACCCGGCCATCTGGGGCACCATCATCGCCTTCGCGCTGATCGCCTCCGCGGAGAGCCTGTTCAGCGCGGCCGCCGTGGACCGGCTGCACAACGGTCCGCGCACCGAGTACAACAAGGAGATGATCGCCCAGGGCGCGGGCAACACCCTGTGCGGTCTGCTCGGCGCACTGCCGATGACCGCCGTCATCGTGCGCAGCTCCGCCAACGTCAACGCGGGCGCCAGGACCAAGGCCTCCCGGGTGCTGCACGGCGTGTGGCTGCTGCTGTTCGCCGCCGCGATGCCCTGGGCCCTGGCCCTGATCCCGATCCCCGCCCTCGCCGGCATCCTCGTGCACGCCGGCTGGAAGCTGATCCCGTTCCGCCAGATCACGGCGCTGTGGCGGGCCCACAAGGGCGAGGCGCTCATCCTGGTCGTCACCGCCGTGTCGATCGTCGCGGTGAACATGTTCGAGGGCGTGCTCATCGGTCTGGCCCTGTCGGTCGTCAAGACCGCCTGGGAGGCCTCGCACGTCAAGATGGAGATCATCGACAAGGGCGCCGGCCCGATCCAGGCGTACCTGTCCGGCAACGCGACCTTCCTGCGCCTGCCGAAGATCCTCGACAGCCTGGAGAGCCTGCCGCAGGACCGCCCGGTCGAGCTGGACCTCTCCGGCCTGCACCACCTCGACCACGCCTGCCGTACGGCCCTGGAGAACTGGGCCGCACGGCACAGCGCGACGGGCACGGAGCCGGTGAAGGTCACGGAGCCCGAGGAGGCCCCGGCGGAGAAGGTCACCGCCTAGCCGCCGCTCCCGGTCACACAGACCGCGGTCCGGGGTGCGCACCCGCGTGCCCCGGACCACGTGCGTCCGCCCCCGTTCCGGCCCGGATCCCGGGGCATGGCCCCGCGTACCATTCCGGGCATATCGTTACATGAGCAGACGGATTCGGACCTCTGAACCGGGAGGTCGGCATGGTCGAAGAGCTGGTCGGCGTGGTGGCCGCCGTCGGGGCCGGCGCGCTGGTGTACGTGGTCTCCGCGGCGCGGGTCGTCAAGCAGTACGAGCGCGGGGTCGTCTTCCGGCTCGGACGCCTGCACGGGGACGTGCGGCGGCCCGGGTTCAACCTCGTGGTCCCCGCGGTGGACCGGATGCGGAAGGTCAACCTGCAGATCGTGACCATGCCGATCCCCGCCCAGGAGGGCATCACCCGCGACAACGTGACGGTGCGGGTCGACGCGGTGGTGTACTTCAAGGTCGTCGACCCGGCGGCCGCGATCGTCAACGTCGAGGACTACCGCTTCGCCGTCTCGCAGATGGCCCAGACCTCGCTGCGCTCGATCATCGGCAAGAGCGAGCTGGACGACCTGCTGTCCAACCGGGAGAAGCTCAACCAGGGCCTGGAGCTGATGATCGACAGCCCGGCCGTGGAGTGGGGCGTGACCATCGACCGGGTGGAGATCAAGGACGTCTCCCTGCCGGACACCATGAAGCGCTCCATGGCCCGCCAGGCCGAGGCCGACCGGGAGCGGCGGGCCCGGCTGATCAACGCCGACGCCGAGTACCAGGCCTCCAAGAAGCTGGCCCAGGCCGCCCACCAGATGGCCGACACGCCCTCGGCCCTCCAGCTCCGGCTGTTGCAGACCGTCATGGCGGTGGCGGCGGAGAAGAACTCCACGCTGGTCCTGCCCATTCCGGTGGAACTCCTGCGGTTCCTGGAACGGGGCCAGCAGCCCTCCGGGCAGAGAGCGGGACACGCCGACGCGGCGGATCAGGCGGAGATCGCGGAGGGCGCCGTCGACCGCACGGAACAGGCCGAAGAGGCGATGGAGCAGCTGCGGCGCGCCGTAGAGCAGTGACCCGTGCTACGCGCGTGGTTCCCGCCGCCCGCACCAGGTGATAGACACAGCGGGATCACAGTTCCTGTCCGCCAGCAGGAAGGTTTCCCCATGACCGCATCCGGTCACTCCGCGACACGACGTCAGCTGCTCGCCGGGACGGGCGCCCTGGGCGTCGGAATCGCGTTCTCCGGTGCCCTGTCCGAACTCTTCACCGGCACCGCCTCCGCACAGGGCCTCGGCCGCACCGGCTACGGCCCGCTCGTGCCCGACCCGAAGGGCGTTCTCGACCTGCCGGAAGGTTTCAGCTACCGGATCCTCTCCCGCGAGGGAGACGAACTCCGCTCCGGAGAAGGGCGCGTGCCGTCCAACCACGACGGCATGGCGGCCTTCGGAGGCAGAGGGGGCCGGGTCCACCTGGTCCGCAACCACGAGAACCGCGCCGACGGCAGGATCCCGGTCCCGGCCGTCGAGGGCCTCACCTACGACCCGGCAGGCAAGGGGGGCTGTACGGCCCTGACGGTGGACTCCCACAACCGGGTCCGGTCGGAACGCGTCGCGATCGCCGGTACGGCGGTGAACTGCGCGGGCGGCCCCACCCCTTGGGACACCTGGCTGACCTGCGAGGAGACCGAGGACAAGGCCGGGACCAACGGCTACACCAAGGACCACGGCTTCATCTTCGAGGTCGACCCGGTCGACCCGCACCGTACCGGGGCCGTGCCGCTGACCGCGATGGGCCGCTTCGCGCACGAGGCGATCGCCGTCGACCCGCGGCGGGGCGTGGTCTACGAGACCGAGGACGCCTTCGAGAAGCCCTTCGGCCTCTTCTACCGCTTCCTCCCGGACCGGCCGCTGGGCGGCAGGGGGTCGCTGCGCGCGGGCGGGCGGCTCCAGGCCATGCGCGTGCCCGGGGTGCCGGACCTGTCCTCCATCCAGGACGTCGGCGCCGAGTTCGACCGCGTCGAGTGGGTGGACGTACCGGACCCGCAGGCCGCGCAGACGCCGATCCGGTTCCAGGACTTCGGGCGCAAGGGCATCACGCACGCGCAGAAGCTGGAGGGCTGCTACTGGGGCGGTCGTTCGGTGTACTTCGTGTCGTCCTTCGCCCGCCGGTCGGACGGTTCGGCCGCCGACCACTTCGGGCAGGTCTGGCGCTACGACCCGGAGCGTCGCCGGCTCACCCTGGTGATCGTCTTCGGCCCGGACACCGATGTGCAGCTGCCGGGCGAGTCGCCGGACAACATCTGCCTGGCGGCCGGCGGCGGCCTCATGGTCTGCGAGGACGGCGACGGCGCCCAGCACGTCTACGGGGTCACCCGGCGCGGCGAGGTCTACGCGATGGCGCGCAACCGGCAGGCGATCACATCAGCCGCCGGCGCGGCGGGCGGCACCGAGCAGCAGCCCGAGTGGGGCGAGTTCGCCGGGGTGACCTTCTCCCCCGACGGCGACACGATGTATGTCAACTGCTACCGGCCCGGCACCACGTTCGCGGTGACGGGCCCCTGGCGCCGCTAGCCGGCGCTCCGCCCGGTCGGGGCAGCGGGTGCGAAACCCGGTGCCCCGCCCGGACCGTCGAGGCACTCACGCGCGAAGGGGGCCCCGGTGACCCACAAGGACAGCACCTCGCTGCGGGAGCGGCTGCGCCTGCCCACCGGTGAGCCGGTCGACCTGGCCCGGTACGACGCCGCCGGCACCCCCGCCGGCCCGGACGGCAAGGCGGCGGGCAAGGCCGCCACGGCCCGGACCGGTGAGCGCCTCGCCGTCCTCCAGGAACGGCTGTGGGCAGCCAGCACCAAGGGGGACCGGCGCCGTGTGCTGCTGGTGCTTCAGGGCATGGACACCAGCGGCAAGGGCGGCACGGTCAAGCACGTCATCGGCCTGCTCAATCCCTCCGGCTGCCGGATCACGGCGTTCAAGGCACCCACCGCCGAGGAGCGCGCCCACCCCTTCCTGTGGCGGGTCGAGCAGGCGCTCCCGATCCGCGGCGAACTGGGCATCTTCGACCGCTCCCACTACGAGGACGTGCTGATCGCCCGCGTCCGGGAGCTCGCGCCCGCCCCCGAGATCGCCCGGCGCTACGAGCAGATCAACCGCTTCGAGCGCTCCCTCGTCGACGACGGCACGACCCTGGTCAAGTGTTTCCTTCACCTGTCCTCCGAAGAGCAGCGCCGCCGGCTGCTCAAGCGCCTCGACAAGCCGGAGAAGCGCTGGAAGTTCGCGGCTTCCGACATCGACGACCGCGCCCTGTGGCCCGCGTTCCAGGAGGCCTACGAGATCGCCCTGGAGCGCTGCGGCACCTCGTACGCCCCCTGGTACCTGATCCCGGCCGACCACAAGTGGTACCGCAACTGGGCGGTCGGCACGCTGCTCCTGGAGCACTTCGAGGAGCTGGATCCGCGGTACCCGAAGGCGGACTTCGACGTGGCCGAGTGCCGGAAGCGGCTGCTGGAGCGGCCCTGATCCGCCCCACAGACCGCGAGCAGGGCGACGATCCGGCCGACGGCCTCCTTCGGACCAGACCGGGCCGCCCGACACTGAAGCGCACGGACGGGGGTACTCGGCCGCCATGAGCGAGAAGCAGCAGGTCAGCAGCTCCTACTGGTTGGAGACGGCACCGGACGGCCGCCACCCGGCGCTCACGGAGGACGTGGACGTCGACGTGGCGGTGATCGGCGCCGGGATCGCCGGGCTGTCCACGGCCTGGGAGCTGACGCGGGCCGGGCGGAGCGTGGCCGTGCTGGAGGCCGGGCGCGTCGCGGCCGGCGTCACCGGGCACACCACCGCCAAGGTCACCGCCCTGCACACGCTCGTCTACGACAAGCTGCGGCGCACTCGCGGCCCCGAGGGCGCGCGGCTGTACGCGCGGTCGCAGTCGGAGGCGATCGAGCACGCGGCCCGGATCGCCCGGGAGCTGGGCGTGGACTGCGAGTGGGAGACCCGGAGCGCCTACACCTACGCCGTCGACGAGAGCCGCGTGGAGGAGCTGCGCGCCGAGGCACGGGCCGCGGCCGAGGCCGGGCTGCCCGCCTCGTTCGTCAGGGAGACCGGGCTGCCCTTCCGGGTGGCGGGCGCCGTCGAGGTCACCGGACAGGCCCAGTTCCACCCCCGCAAGTACCTGCTGGCCCTCGCCGCCGACCTGGTCGAACGCGGCGGGCACATCTACGAGGACACCACCGTCCTCGGCCTGGACGAGGGCGAGCCGTGCAGGCTGTCGACCGCGACCGGGGCGACGGTCCGGGCCCGGGACGTCGTCGTCGCGACGCACTACCCGATCTTCGACCGGGCGCTGCTCTTCGCCCGCCTGTCCACGCGCCGCGAGCTGGTCGTCGCCGGGACGGTCCCCGCGGACCAGGACCCGCACGGCATGTTCATCACGCCCGACGAGGACACCCGGTCGGTGCGCACCGCGCCCCACGAGGGCGACCGGCGGCTGCTCATCGTCACCGGTGAGCACTTCACTCCGGGCACGAGCGACCCGCGGGCCCGTTTCGAGCGCCTCACCGCCTGGGCCACCGGCCACTTCCCGGACCTGGAGGTCACCCACCGGTGGGCCACCCAGGACACGGAGCCCACGGACACCGTGCCGATGGTCGGCCCGCTGCACCCGGGCACCCGGCACGCCTATGTGGCCACCGGCTTCGGCGGCTGGGGCATGACCGGCGGCATCATGGCGGGCCGGCTGCTGAGCGCACAGATCACGGGCGAGGAGTGCGAGTGGAGCGGGCTGTACGACCCGCGCCGCGTGAAGCCCGCGCTGCGGGAGGCGCCGACGTTCCTCAAGACGCAGGCCAAGGTCGCCGGGCACTTCGTGGGCGACCGGCTGCGGCCCTCCCCGCCCGTGGAGTCCCTGCCGCCCGGCGAGGGCGCGGTCGTCCGGGCCGACGGCCACCGGGTCGCGGTGTACCGGGACGACGACGGCGGGCTGCACGCGGTCTCCGCCCGCTGCACCCACCTCGGCTGCCTGGTGGATTTCAACGCCGCCGAACGCGCCTGGGAGTGCCCCTGCCACGGTTCCCGCTTCGACACGGACGGCAAGGTGATCCAGGGCCCGGCGACCAAGCCCCTGGAACAGCGGGACCTCTGAGGGCCCGCCCCGGGCCTACGCTGGACGTATGAGCGAGGACGACTACTGCCTGATCGACGCGACCAGGCCGCCCCGGGCGGACGGTCCGCCGTACGCCGAGTGCGTGCTGTGCCGGGAGCCGACGGAGTACCCCGAGTCGTACAAGGGCATCACGCTCTGCCCCGCCTGCGAGTGGCAGGAGGCGCAGCGCACCGCCTGCTCAGGGTGACCGCCGAGACGCAAGGGCACCGGTCAGGGCCAGCGCCCCGGCCGTGACCAGGGCCGTCGCGGCCAGGGGCAGCAGCGGCAGCGGGACCGTGTCCTGCTGCGCCCCGGTGACCAGGCCCCGCACGGCCGCCTCGACGGGTGAGCCGGTGGCGGCCAGGGGCCCTCGGCGTCTCGGCGTACGCGGTGGCACCGAGGCGCTCCAGCCACTCCCCGGCGGCCGGTGACCGCGGACCGCGTTCCGCGGGCACAGGCCGGGCCGCATGCGCCCGTCCTGCACGATCTTCCGGCTGGCACACTGGGATTCGTGAGCGAAGACCCGACGCCCGTGAGCGACAGCCCCTTCCGGTCCGAACCCTCGGCGCGCGACGAGGCACCGCAGTTCGTGCTGCCGCTCGTCGTGCGGATCGAGAAGGCGGAGCCGCCGGCCCGCACGGACGCGCTGGAGACGGCCGCGCGGGCCGTGCTGACGATCCTGGCCGACGAGCGGTCGGCCGGTGCGGGCGAGTGGGCCGGGGCGATGCGGGACTGGCAGGACGCCCGGATCCGCAAGGTGGTGCGGCGGGCGCGCCGCGCCGAGTGGCGGCGGGCCGAGGCGCTGCCCGGCATCACGGTCACCGGCAAGTCGGCCGAGGTGCGGGTCTTCCCGCCCGTTCCGCTGGACGGCTGGCCCAAGGACCTGGCCAGGCTCCAGGTGTCCGGCACCGACCTGGACGACCCGGAGCCGCCGGTGGACGCCGACCCGGCCGCCCCCGTGCTGTGGCTGAACCCGGACCTCGGCATGTCGGCCGGCAAGGCGATGGCCCAGGCGGGCCACGCCGCCCAACTGGCCTGGTGGGAGCTGTCCGACGGGGAGCGAGCTGCCTGGCACGACGCGGGCTTCCCGCTCGCCGTCCGCATGGCCGAACCGGCCCGCTGGTCCGAACTGACCGGCATCGGGCTGCCGTTGGTGCGCGACGCGGGCTTCACGGAAATCGCGCCCGGCTCGTGCACGGTGGTCGCGGACCACCCGGCGCTGCGCCGGGAGCCGCACGGGCCCGGCCGCGCGGCGCCCACCCGTTCGGAGTAGCCGCAGGCGCGCCGGTCCCGGTCGAATGCTCCAGTGGGGTTACCAGCCGAACCGACCCCCGGAGGCAGCCATGTCCAGCGCCGCGCCCCCTCCCCCCGCCCCGCCCGCCCCCGATGACCGGACGCCCGGCGGCTCCGGCCCGGGCGGCCCCGGCGACCCGCTGGCGGCCGGCGGGCTCGCTCTCGGCGGCATCCTGATGGTCGTCTACGGCCTGTTCGCGGTGCTCCAGGGCATCGCGGCGATCGCCGGCGACGAGGTGTACACGAGCTTCGGGCAGTACTCGTTCGAGTTCGACCTGACCGCGTGGGGCTGGATCCACGTGATCGTCGGCGCGCTCGTGGTGGTGGCCGGGCTCGGCCTGTTCACCGGGGCCGCCTGGGCGCGGGTGGTGAGCGCGGTCGTGGTCGGCCTGGCGCTGATCGCGAACTTCCTCTGGCTGCCGTACCAGCCGTTCTGGTCGATCATCATGATCGTGACCGGTCTGTTCGTCCTCTGGTCGGTGTTCAACTACCGCCCGACCCGCACGATGTAGGGCACGCCCCCTCCGTCAGGGCGGCGGCGGGCGCCTCTCGCGCTCCGCGACCACCGCGTGCATCCGCCGGGACAGCGCGGTGGCCGCGGCCGTGAGGAAGACGAACGTGTACAGGATCTGGGCGACGGCCACCAGCCGGGCCTCCTGCCCGCGCGGGGTGATGTCGCCGTAGCCGACCGTCGCGAGGGTGACGACCGTGAAGTACAGCGCGTCGACCCGGGTGCGCAGGCCGGTGAACTGTCCCGGCTGCTGCGCGAGGGCGTAGTACCCGGACGAGAAGACCAGCACGGCCAGGCTCATCAGCAGCGAGATCATGATGCCCGACCGGGCCTGTGGCTTCTCCAGCACGATGTCGCGCACATGGCGCAGCAGCAGTGCGGCCACGAGCGCGAGGCACAGCACGAACAGCGGCCAGCCCAGCCACGGGTGGTCGGCGCCGAGACCTTCCAGCGGCAGCAGGAAGTAGGCCGTGACGCCTGCCACGAGCAGGGCTCCGGCCACGAGCCGCAGCCGGCGGACGGCGGCGGCCCGGGATTCCGGTTCCCGCTTCCGCGCGGCGCGGCGGGGCTGCTCGCTGCCTCCGGACATAGGTCCGGTCTACGGCGTATCGGGACGGGACGCGACCCTTGCGCCTCCGTCAGTGGGGACGGGGGCGGGGCCGCGAACCTCAAATGTTGCTCTGAAGGAGGGCGGCGTGCGGTTCGGCGGCGGGCGGCTGGGCCATACCCCCCTCACGTTCGAGGAACGGGCCGGGGTGGAGGAGGGGACGATGGAGCGACTGGGGACGGGCATCGGGTGGCGGCCGGAGATCGCGGACGCCGTGGAGCGGATGCCGGGGATCGACTGGGTCGAGGCGGTGGCCGAGAACGTCTGCCCCGGGCACCTGCCCGACTCGCTGCGGCGGCTGCGCGAGCGCGGCGTCACCGTGGTGCCGCACGGCGTCTCGCTCGGCCTCGGGGGCGCGGACCGCCCCGACGCGGGCCGGCTGACCGCACTGGCCGAGCGCGCCGAGGCGCTGGGCTCGCCGCTGGTCACCGAACACATCGCGTTCGTGCGGGCGGGCGGGCCGCTGACGGCGTCCCCGCACCTGGAGGCCGGCCATCTGCTGCCCGTCCCCCGGACCCGGGACGCCCTGGACGTCCTGTGCGAGAACGTACGCATCGCGCAGGACGCACTGCCGGTGCCGCTGGCCGTGGAGAACATCGCCGCGCTGTTCGGCTGGCCGGGCGAGGAGATGACGGAGGGCCAGTTCCTCTACGAGCTCGCCGACCGCACGGGCGTCCGTCTCCTCATCGACGTGGCCAACCTGCACACCAACCACGTCAACCGCGGCGAGGACCCCGCCAAGGCCCTCGCCGAGCTGCCCCTGGAGGCCATCGCCTACGTCCACGTCGCCGGCGGCTTCGAGCGCGACGGCGTCTGGCACGACAGCCACGCCCACCCGGTCCCCGGGCCGGTCCTGGACATCCTCACCGACCTCGCCTCCCGCGTCAGCCCGCCGGGCGTCCTGCTGGAACGGGACGAGAACTTCCCGGCACCGGCGGAGCTGGAGGGGGAACTGGCCGCGATCCGGCGGGCGCTGGAGGCGGGGACCGTGGAACGCCTGAAGGCCGAGGTGCGGGCGGCAGGCAGCGCGGCGGCCCTGCGACGGGCGGGAACGGGGGCCGTCGGCGCCCTGCGCGGCGAGGCACGGGCCGGCATCGGTGCGCAGGAGCTGCGGCCCGGGACGGGTGCCGGACGGCTCGGAGAGACCCTGGGCGTCGCGAGCGGACCGCTCGCTCGGGACGAAGCCGGGTGGCCGGGCGGGGAGGCCGGGGCGACACGGGGCGCCTGCGGCCTGCCCCGCCCCGGTGACGGCGGAGCCGCTCGGCAGCGGCTCGGGCTCGCGCAGACCGCACTGCTGTCCGCGCTGGTCGCGGGCACGCCCGTGCCCGAGGGGTTCGACCGGGTACGGGTCGGTGTACAGGCGCGGGCGCTGGCGGCGAAGCGGGCCGGTGTCGTGGCCAAGGTCGCGCCCGAACTGCCCGTGATCCTGGGCTCCGGCTACCGCCCGGCGTTCCTGTCCTACGCCCAGACGCGGCCGATGACCGGCGGCTACCGGCGTGACGCCCTCGACTTCGCCGAGCACCTGCTGCACGCCGGACGGCCCGGGAACGCCGGGGTGCGGCGGGAGTTGCGGGCGTGGTGGCTGGAGCGGTCGGGCCCCGCACCGCGCTCCGCCCGGCCGGCCCACCGGCTCGTCCGCGCCACGCGCAGGGCACTGCTGCGACGTTGAGGACGAACCACCCGGCCCGCACCCGAGCGCCCGCACCCGCGTACGGCCGCACGGGGTCGTGACGGGGTTGTCCGCCCGCAGCCGGTTGGCACGTCAACGGACAGTCAGCCGCGTCGCGCTGTCCGCATGCCGTCACCGGGCCCGGCACACTGCGAGAGCTGGCCCCATCGCGCCGTTCCGAGGACGGACACCCCCGGCACGTCCCCCACCCGCCCCCAGCGGCACGCGTCACACCGCCGGGGACTCCTGCGGCGCCGCAACGCTACGCCTCGGGCAGGTGCGCGTCCGGCGCGTCCGGGCGGTGGTCGGGCAGGCCCGTGCGGGTGGCCGCCTCGTGGCGCATCCGCAGGAACTCCAGGTGCCGCTCGTACTGGTCGAGGCTGTCGGCGATGAGCTGTTCCCGGGTGTAGCCCATCACGTCGTAGTCCTGGTTGCCTTCGGCGAGCCGGACCTCGAAACGTACGTAGGTGTCGTGCGTGCTGACCGACCGGGTGGCGAACGCGGGGGTCGGCAGTTCCACCGGCCAGACCTCGTAGAGGAACTCGTCGCTGGGGCCGATCGGAACGCGCAGGCCGACGTGGGTGAGGCCGTTCTCATCGACGGTGCCTTCCAGGACCTGCGCCTGGGCTCCTTGCTGCCGCAACTCCTCGGCGACCTCCTGGAAGGCGGGTCGGCACACCTGGTCGACGAATCGTGCGGCCGCCCGCCTGCTGGGGAACGCCATCGCGCGCGCCAGCCGGTGCCGCCAGTTCGGCGCCCCCGGCAGACCGTGCTGCGGCATACGTCCGGAAAGCGACGCAGGCAGCGTGGTGACCCTCGCCTCCACCTTCATCCGCTCGGTACGCAACGCCAGGTAGAGCCCGGCCATGATCAGGAACATGACGAAGGAGAACGGCAGGCCCATGATGATGGTGGCGTTGGTGAGCGCCTGCACACCGCCCACGATGAGCATGGCGAGCGTGAGCAGACCGGTCGCCACCGCCCAGAAGACGCGCAGCCACGCGGGTGCGTCGGTCACCGGGGTGGGCAGTTCAGCGCTGAGGTTGCCCATGACCAGGGCTCCGGAGTCGGCGGAGGTGACGTACAGCAACAGCCCGACGAACGTCGCGAGTCCCGCGCTGAACAGGAAGCCCGGGTACTGCTCCAGGAGGCTGTAGAAGCCCTGCTCGGGGACGTTCATGGCGGTTTCGCCGAACTCGGCGTTCCCGTCACGCACCACGAACAGGGCGCTGTTGCCGAAGATCGCCAGGAAGAGGCCGGTGAAGAGGAACGGGATGACCAGCGTCGCCGCGATGAACTCACGCAGGGTGCGGCCGCGCGAGATGCGGGCCAGGAAGAGCCCGACGAACGGGGCCCAGGCGACCCACCAGGCCCAGAAGAAGAGCGTCCACGCGTCCAGCCACTCGGTGGGCTGGTCGTAGGCGAAGGTGTTCAGGGTCATCGACGGGAAGCGGCTGACGTAGTCTCCGACGTTCTGGACCACTGCGTTGAGCAGCCGGAACGGCTCGCCCACGACCAGGATGTAGAGCATCAGCAGGGTTGCGAGGAGGATGTTGAGCTGCGACAGCCGGCGGATTCCCTTGTCCACGCCGGACGCCGCGGACGCGGTGGCCATCGCCACCGCGACGACGATCAGGGCGATCTGAGCGGAAAGCCCTTCCGACACGTCGAAGAGGACTTTCAGTCCGTAGTTCAGCTGCACAACTCCGATGCCGAGCGTCACGCCGATACCGAACACGGTGCCGATGACGGCCGCCAGGTCGACGGTGTCACCGATCCGCCCGTGAATGCGGCGGCCGATGATCGGATAGAGCGCGGAGCGGATCGCGAGCGGCAGCCGGTAGCGGAACGAGAAGTAGCCGAGCGCCATGCCCATCAGCGCGTACATGCCCCAGCCGGTGATGCCGTAGTGGAACAGCGTCCACACCACGGCCTGCCGGGCGGCCGCGAGCGTCTCCGGGTCGCCCTGCGGCGGCGCCAGGTAGTGGCTGACCGGGCCGGAGACCGAGAAGAACATCAGGTCGATGCCGATGCCCGCGGCGAAGAGCATCGCCCCCCAGGTGAAAAGACCGTAGTCGGGCCTGGAGTGCTGGGGGCCCAGCTTGACCGTGCCGTACTTGGACACGGCGATGAAGACGACGAACAACAGGTACAAGGTCGCGGCGAGGAAGTAGTACCAGCCGAACCATTCGGAGATCTTGCCGACCACCACTCCGATGGCCGATTCCGCACCGGTGGGGGTGATGATCGCCCAGATCGAGATCGCGAGGACCAGGACGGCCGACCCGAAGAACACAAAGGGTTTCAGCCGGACAGCGCCCCCCTCCTCCGCCGGTGTCTCCTCCGGCGCCGTTCCGGGGCCCTTCTCTCCAGTGGTCGACACAGCCGCGTTCCTCCTTCGCTGAGGGCCAGGACCTCGGCTCCCGGTTGTTGGCGGCGTCTGCCGCGGCCCGCGGAGTCCGGGAGGCCTCTGGTCATTGCCCGAACCCCCGGGCGCGGGGGATGCGGGTGGCGTGGGGTGACCCGGCGCCCGGGCCGGGACCGGCCGGACACGGGGGCCCTCCGGGCGGCCGTACACGAGACGCACGCGCGCCGGCCGGCCCTGCGGAGGGTTGCGGAGCGGTCACCGCGCCGCCGCCCGACCGGCCGGCCCGGGGCGGCCGGTGATCAGGTCGGCCGCCCGTTCGGCGGCGAGCAGCACGGTCACCATCGGGTTGATGGTGGGCATCGTCGGGAACACCGACGCGTCGACGATCCGCACGCCCTCGAAGCCCCGCAGTCTCAGTTCGGGGTCGCAGACGGCCGCCGGGTCGTCCGCCGCGCCCATGCGGCAGGTTCCTGCGGGGTGGTAGACGGTGTGGGCCGCGCGGCGGCCGTACTCCGACAGGTCGGCGTCGGAGACGACGTCCGGTCCGGGCGCGACCTCGCGGACGAGCCAGTCGCGCAGCGGGTCGGTCGCGGCGACCTCGCGGGCGACCTTCAGCCCGTCCACGACGGTGCGCTCGTCGTGGCCCTCGGGGTCGGTGAAGTACCGGAAGTCCAGGGCGGGATGCTCGGCGGGGTTGTTGCTGCGCAGCCACATGCGGCCGGTGGAGCGGGCCCGCGGCACGTTCGGCGTCATGCACACCCCGTGCCGCGGTACGGGGTAGCCCAGGCGTTCGGTGTTGACGGTGAACGGCACTTGGTAGAAGTGGAACATCAGGTCGGGGCGCGGCTGGCCCTTGTCCCGGCGCAGGAACAGGCCGGCGTCGGAGTCCATCGCGGAGTTGGGCGGCAGCGGTCCCGCGGTCTCCCAGACGATCACGGACTCGGGGTGGTCCAGCAGGTTCTCCCCGACGCCGGGCAGGTCGGCCTGCACCTTGATGCCCAGGGCACGCAGGTCGTCGGCGGGTCCGATGCCGGAGAGCATGAGCAGGCGCGGGGTGTCGATGGCCCCGGCGCACAGCAGGAGTTCACGCTCGGCGCGCACGGTCGCGGGTTCGCCGTCGGCGCCCCGGACGGCGACCCGCGTCAGCCGGCCCGACGCGTCGGGGATCAGCCGGTGGGCCCAGGTCTCCAGCTTCAGCGTGAGGTTGGGCCGGTCCAGCACCGGGTGGAGGTACGCGACGGACGCGGAGGAGCGCAGGTTGCCCTCCGGCTGGTAGGCGAGGGAGAAGAACCCGGTGCCGTCGGCGAAGGGTTCGGCGTTGAAGTCGTCGACGACGGGGACGCCGAGGGCGCGGGAGGCCGCGGTGACGAAGTCCTGGGCGATGGGGTTGCGGTCGGCCTCGGCCACCGGGACGATCCGCGTGAGCAGCCGGTCGCGGTAGGGCAGGATCGTCGCCGGGTCCCAGCCGGCGCAGCCGTGGCTCACCCAGTCGTCGAGGTCCTGCGGCAGCGGCAGGAAGCTGATCAGGGTGTTGTGCGAGGAGCAACCGCCGAGCACACGGGCCCGTGAGTGCAGGATGTGCGAGTTGCCGCGCGGCTGCTCGACGGTGGTGTAGCCGTAGTCGAACTCCGAGCCGAGCAGGTTGATCCAGTTGCGCAGGCGCAGGATGCGCTCGTCGCCCACGTCGCTGGGGCCGCCCTCGATGACGCAGACGGTGCAGTCGGGGTCCTCGCTCAGCCGGGCGGCGAGTACGCAGCCGGCGGTGCCGCCGCCGACGATGACGTAGTCGTAGGCGGACTCGGCGCCGTGCGCGGGAGTGGTGGCCATGCCGTGCCTTTCGTGGTGGTGCGGTGCGGCGTGGGTCAGCCCTTGAACCAGCCGGAGGGGGCGGGGGCGAGGTTCTGGTAGATGTGCTTGGCCTCCTGGTACTCGCGCAGCCCGGTCGGGCCGAGTTCGCGTCCGACGCCGGAGCGGCCGAAACCGCCCCACTCGGCCTGCGGCACGTAGGGGTGGAAGTCGTTGATCCACACGGTGCCGTGCCGCAGCCGTTGGGCGACGCGCTGGGCGCGGCTCGCGTCGGACGTCCACACGCCGCCGGCCAGGCCGTAGCGGGTGTCGTTGGCGAGTTCCACCGCCTCGTCCTCGGTGCGGAAGCGCTCGACGGTGACGACGGGGCCGAAGACCTCCTCCTGGACGATGCGCATGGACCGGTCGCAGTCGGCGAAGATCGTCGGCAGCAGGAAGAAGCCGCGGCCGAGGGCCGGGTCGTCGGGCCGGGTGCCGCCGGTGACGAGCCGGGCGCCCTCCTCCTTGGCGACGGCGATGTAGGCCTCGACCTTCTCGCGGTGCTCGGCGGAGCTGAGCGGGCCGCTCTCGGTGCCCTCGTCGAGGCCGTTGCCGAGCCGGATCGCCCGCGCGCGCCCGGCGTAGGCGTCGACGAACCGGTCGTGCAGGGAGTCCTCGACGAGCAGGCGTGAACCGGCCGAGCAGACCTGCCCGGAGTGCAGGAAGGCGGCGTCGAGGGCGTAGTCGACGGCGGCCTCGAAGTCGGCGTCGGCGAAGACGATGTTGGGGTTCTTGCCGCCGAGTTCCAGGGCGATGTTGCGCGGCCCGTCGGCGGCACTGGCCATGATGGCCCGTCCGGTGTTCAGGCCGCCGGTGAAGGAGACCAGGTCGACGTCGGGGTGGCCGGTCAGGGCCGCGCCGACGGTCGCCCCGGAGCCGAGCACGAGGTTGGCGACGCCGGGCGGGGCGCCGGCCTCCTCGATGAGCCGGATCATGGCGATCGTGGTGAGCGGGGTGGTCTCGCTGGGCTTGAGGACGAAGGTGTTGCCGGCGGCCAGGGCCGGGGCGACCTTCCAGGAGGCCTGGAGCAGCGGGTAGTTCCAGGGGGCGATGAGCGCGCACACGCCCACGGGCTGGTAGACGACGCGGCTGAGGACGTGTGGGCCGACGTCGACGACCCGGCCGCCGTCCTTGCCCGCGAGTTCGGCGAAGTAGCGGAAGGCGTTCGCCACGTCCTCCACGTCGATCCGCGCCTCGGTGAGTGTCTTGCCGGTGTCGAGCGTCTCGGTGCGCGCGATGTCCTCCCGGTCGCGCAGCAGCAGGTCGTGCACGCGCAGCAGGAGGTCGGCCCGGCGGCGCGAGGGGGCGTTCGCCCAGTCCTCCTCGGCGAAGGCACGCCGGGCGGCGCGCACGGCACGGTCGACGTCGGTGGCGTCGGCCTCGTCGACGGTGGTGACGACCGAGGCGTCATAGGGGTTGATCACGTCCCGGCGCCCGCCGGCCGCCGCCTGTGTCCACGCGCCGTCGATGTACAGCTCACCCACCGCGGGGCCTCCTTCGCGTCCGTCCGGAGCCCGATCGGCTCGACGGTCAGCAACATGGCCCATCGGACGGGCGGCAGCCACGGGGCACACCGCCGCGACGACGTCCGGACGGCCCAGAGGACCCGGCTGGGCTAGTCGCCCGGCCCACGGTGCCCGCTGTCCGTCTCCTGTCCACGGAACGCCACCGGAGGAAAACGGAACGTCACATACCGACAACACTCCGTCCGGATCGTGAACGAGCCATGGTGCTTTCGGGACCGTGTCACATACAAACAACATATGCTCTGGGTTCTTTTCCTACTGGCGGCCTGGGCCGTGGCCGGCACCGCGTGTACGCGCCTGTGTCTGGCCGCCGTTCGGGCCGCGGCCGTGGACGCGGACACCGGCCGGGGTCGTGAACTCACGCTGTACGAGGCGGCGTTCCTCTCCGGCGGCCCCCGGCGGGTCGCCGACGTGACCCTGGTCGCCATGGCGCGCCAGCGCCGTCTGCTGCTGGCCCGCACCGGCTGGGCGACGGTCGTCGACCCTCGCGGGCGGGACGAGATGGAGCAGTCGGTGATAGGCGCCATCGGACCCGAAGGGCAGTCCCGGATCGCGCCGGTGCGGGCCACCGCCGCGACGGCGGAGGCGGTGCGCGGGATCGCCGAGGGGCTGGTGCGCGCGGGGCTCGCGGTGCCGGACAGCGCCCGTACGACGGTCACGGCGGCCGTACGGCAGGTGCGGGTCGCGGCCGTCGCCGTCCTCGGGCTGGGTGTGACCGCGCTGCTGACGCCCGCTCCGCCGGACATGCCGCGGCACCTGGTCGCCCTGTGGTTCGCGCTGCCCCTGGCCCTGACCCTGAGCTGCCTGGCCGTCGCGCGCATCGAGATCCACCCCTACTCGCGCTGGGCCTCGCCGGCCGGACAGCGGCTGCTCGGCGGGCTGACCCGGACCGCGGACGGCGACGCGGACGACCGCACGTACCTCACGTCGGTGGCCGTGCGGGGCGTCGGCGCGATCGGCGAACCGGATCTGCGGGCCGCGTTCGCGCACCGCAGGCCGCACGACTGACCGACCGGGGGCGCACAGGGGCATCGGGCCCGACACCGGCGGACGGTGCTTGCCTTCCCCCCGCACCGAACGAAACATCCCTTTCGTCGCCACCGTGCACCGAAGGGATACGCGATGAGGGCCGCCCTCCTCTACTCGGCAGCCGGGTCCCTGCTGTTGAGCACCCTCACCGCGGCCCCGGCCACCGCGGACCGCACGGGGGCGGCCGAGCGACGCGGCACCGCCGTGGCCGCCGCGCGCGCGAAGGCGGCCGGTGTCGCCTTCGGCCCGTGCCCCGACGCGCAGGACCTGCCGGGCAGCATGCAGTGCGGCACGGTCAGCGTCCCGCTCGACTACGCCCGTCCCCGGGGGCCGGCAGATCGAACTCTCCGTCAGCAGGGCCCGAGGGACGCCGCCACGCCGTACGACGGCGCCCTCGAACTGCGCGACCGCCTCGCCGGCTCGGTGCTGGTGACGGAGCGGGACGCCGGGGCCCACGGTCTTGCGGGCGGCCCGAACGCCTGCGTCAACGGCCACCTGGAGGCGTACCTGCTGGAGGGGCGGCTGCCGGGACGGCGCGCGCAGTGCGCCCCGCACCCCGTCGAGCAGACGGAGCAGCACCCGGAGGCGGCGGCCGAGGCGGAGAACTCACGCGCGGTCTACCTGGCCGTCGAGTGCAACGACGCCCCCTGGCCCTCGGCCTGGCGGGTGTGGGACCGGGACAACACCCGGCTCGCGCGGGTGGCGCCAATCCGAAGCCGACGGCCCCGGACCGCGCCGGGGCCGTCGAACGCGTCCGCTGATCAGGCCAGAGAGGCGACCAGCTCGGCGATGTCCTTGCGGCGGCCCGTGTAGAACGGCACCTCCTCGCGGACGTGCATACGGGCCTCCGAGGCGCGCAGGTGACGCATGAGGTCGACGATGCGGTACAGCTCGTCGGCCTCGAAGGCGAGGATCCACTCGTAGTCGCCGAGGGAGAACGAGGCGACGGTGTTGGCGCGCACGTCCGGGTAGCCGCGGGCCATCTTGCCGTGGTCGGCGAGCATGCGGCGGCGGTCCTCGTCCGGCAGCAGGTACCAGTCGTAGGAGCGCACGAAGGGGTAGACGCTCACATAGTCGCGGGGCGTCTCGTCGGCGAGGAACGCCGGGATGTGCGCGCGGTTGAACTCCGCGGGGCGGTGCAGCGCCATGTTCGACCAGACGGGCTCCAGGGCGCGGCCCAGCTTCGTCCGGCGAAAGAGGTTGTACGCCTCCTGAAGCGCGTCGCTGGTCTCCGCGTGCCACCAGATCATGAGGTCGGCGTCGGCGCGCAGGCCCGAGACGTCGTACGTGCCGCGGATCTTCACGTCCTTGGCGGCGAGCTGGTCGAACAGCTCCTGGACCTCACCGGCGTACCCGGCGCGGTCCTCGGGGAGGACGTCCTTCAGCTTGAAGACGGACCAGAGCGTGTAGCGGATGACCTCGTTGAGGTCCTTGGCCAGCTTGCCCTTGTTCGGGATCCTGCCGGACTCGGGGGTGGGGGCGTCGTTGCTCATGGCCTTATTCTCCTGCTCCGCCGTGCAGGCTCTGCACCGGGTGGGCGGTGAGCTCCTGCACACCGCCGAGGTCGCCGCGGAGCTGGTCCACGGCCGCGTACGCGCTCGCGATGCAGGCCGGGATGCCGACGCCGTCGTAGGGGGCGCCGCAGACCGCGAGGCCGGGCAGCCGGGCGATGTGCTCGCGGACGCGGGCCACGCGCGCGTGGTGGCCGACGGGGTACTGGGGCAGGCCGTCGTCCCAGCGGGTGACGCGGGTGGCGACGGGCGGGGCGTCGAGGCCGGTCGCCGCCTTCAGGTCCTCCCGGGAGACGTCGACCAGCTCGGCGTCGTCGCGCTGGAGGATCTCCGTCTCGCCGTACCGCCCGACGGAGGTGCGCAGGAGTACGAGGTCCGGGTTCTCGTCGGCGATCCAGCCCCACTTCTGCGAGGCGAAGGTGGACGCCTTGA
Organism: Streptomyces sp. SID5643; assembly: GCF_009872555.1. Taxonomy (NCBI): domain Bacteria; kingdom Bacillati; phylum Actinomycetota; class Actinomycetes; order Kitasatosporales; family Streptomycetaceae; genus Streptomyces; species Streptomyces sp. SID5643. Next base: position 37,882 of record NZ_WWIC01000250.1, on the reverse strand, counting down.
TGGTGCGCCCGTCGACCGGCGGCACGAGGAAGCCGCTGCCGTCGGGCAGGGCCGTCCCGGAGCGGCGGTAGGCCAGGGTGATCAGGGCCATGGAGGCGTACTCGACGCCGTCGAGCTCGGCGGCGGCCGCCGGGTTCTCGGCGCGCAGCAGCCGGGCGGCGGCGGATGCCGGGGCGGCGAGGACCACGGCGTCCGCGCGCCACTCCCGCTCCCCGGAGCGGACCTGCCAGCCCCCCTCGGGCGTGCGGCGCAGCTCCGTCACCGGCGTCCGGGTCAGGATCTCGCCCCCGCGCGCCCGCACCGAGTCGGCCACGGCGAGCGGCAGGGTGCCGATGCCGCCCCGGATGCCCATGAACACCGGGCCGGTCTGCCGGGACGCGGCGGCCTTGGCCTGGAGCTCACGGACCCCTTCCGTCAGGGAGGTGTGGGTGCGGGCCACCTGGAAGAGCTGCGGGACGGCCGAGCGCATGGAGATGCGGTACGCGTCGCCCGCGTACACCCCGCCCAGCATGGGTTCCAGCAGGCGGTCGACGACCTCGCGGCCGAGGCGCTGCGCCACGTACTCCCCGACCGCCACGTCGTCGCCGACCTCGGTGCGGGGCAGCTCGGCATCCCGCTCGATGCGGGCGAGGCCTTCCTCGGAGACCACACCGGCCAGGGCGGACGCGGTGCCGGGCACGCCCATCACATGCCCCTTGGGGAAGGGGCGCAGGGCGCCGCGGGTCCAGAGCGAGGCGGTGGCCGTGGCCGGGGGCTGGAGGCGGTCGGCGAGGCCCACCTCGCGCGCGAGTGCCACCGCCTCGGGGCGGCGGGCCAGCATCGACTCGGCGCCGAGGTCGACGCGCGCACCCGCGACCTCCCCGGGCAGCAGCTTGCCGCCGACCCGGCCGGAGGCCTCCAGCACGGTCACCCGCGCCCCGCGCTCCAGCAGCCGGTGGGCGGCGGCCAGCCCCGCGATGCCCGCCCCGATGACGACGACCTGCCCTTGAACCTCACGCATGCCCCCAGCCTCTCAGACCCCGCTGACAGCGCCGCCGCGCCCCGGTGTCCGTGACGAGTCCCGACCGTGACCGCATCGGAACCGTCCCGGGCCAAACGTCCGGCCCCGCCCGGGCGTCGAAGAAGCGTCAGCAGAATCGACCCCGGGGGATGCCCGCATGCGCACACGACGATCCGTACGACGCCCCGCACCGGCCCTCGCAGCGCTCCTGCTGGCCGCCGCCCTCGCGGTCACCAGGTGCGGCGCCGGCGACGACAGCGGCGGCAGCGGTTCCGCCGCCGACCGCGGGGCCGCCGCCTCGCGGGCGGACGACAAGGCCGTCTCCGGGGAGGCCGCCCCCCAGGGCGCCGGGAGCGGCGCCAGGGCCACGGCGCCGCCGGAGGTCACCGCGAGCCACATCATCCGCACGGCATCCCTGACGGTGCAGGTCAAGGACGTTCCGAAGGCCCTGGAGCAGGCCCGCACCGGCACCGAGGACGCGGGCGGCTACGTCGGCAACGAGACCACCACCCGGGACGCCGAGGGTCATGAGCGCACCCGGGTCGTGCTGCGGGTGCCCGCCGAGAGGTACGAAGAGGTCCTCGCCGAACTGGAGGGCACCGGCAAGCTGCTTAACCGCAGCGCGAAGGCCGAGGACGTCACCGACCAGGTCGTGGACGTGGAGAGCCGGATCAAGACGCAGCGCGCCAGCGTGGCCCGGATCCGCGAGCTGATGGACCGGGCCGGCAAGCTCAGTGACGTGGTGACCCTGGAGGGCGAGCTGAGCACCCGCCAGGCCGACCTGGAGGCGCTGCTGGCCCGGCAGAAGTCCCTGAAGGACCGCACCAGCCTGGCCACCATCACCCTGTCGCTGTCGGAGACCCCGGTGAAGAAGGCGGCCAAGGACGACGACCCGGGCTTCGTCGACGCGCTCGCGGGCGGCTGGAACGCGTTCGTGACGATGCTGCGCTGGCTCGCGATGGCCTTCGGCGCCGTGCTGCCGTTCGCGGCGGTCGCCGCAGTGATCGTCCTGCTGTGGGTGAGGGCCGTACGCCCCCGCCTGCCGCGGCGTCCCGCGCCCGCGCCCGCGACGACAGCCCTGGGCCCGCTGCCGACGGCCCGGCCGGCGCCGGAGGCGACGCGGCCCCGGACCCCGGACGAGCAGGCCTGAGGCGGGCTCGACCGAGGCGGGCAGGACTGAAATGCCGGGCTCCCGTAGCGTGTTCGCATGAACATGAGCCGTGCAGGGGAGCGACTGGTCGTCATCGGCGGCGACGCCGCGGGCATGTCCGCGGCGTCGCAGGCGCGCCGTCTGAAGGGCCCCGACGAGCTGGAGATCGTGGCGTTCGAACGGGGCCACTTCACGTCGTACTCGGCGTGCGGCATCCCCTACTGGGTCGGCGGCGACGTCACCGACCGGGACCGGCTCATCGCCCGCACCCCCGAGGAGCACCGCGCCCGGGACATCGACCTGCGGCTGCGCACCGAGGTGACGGAACTGGACCTCGACGGGCGGCGGGTGCACGCGCGTGACGTCGACACCGGCGAGGAGTCCTGGACGTCGTACGACAAGCTCGTGATCGCGACCGGTGCCCGGCCGATCCGGCCTGACATGCCCGGGGCCGACGCGGCCGGGGTGCACGGCGTGCAGACGCTGGACGACGGCCAGGCGCTCCTCGACACGCTGGAGGGCACGCGGGGCCGCCGCGCGGTGGTCGTCGGGGCCGGCTACATCGGTGTGGAGATGGCCGAGGCCCTCATCAACCGCGGCTACGAGGTGACGGTCGTCAACCGCGGCAGCGAACCGATGTCGACCCTCGACCCCGACATGGGCCGCCTGGTGCACGAGGCCATGGAGGGCCTGGGCATCACGATGGTCAACGACGCCGAGGTCACGAAGATCCTCACCGGGGGCGACGGACGGGTGCGGGCGGTGGTCACCGAGGACCGGGAGTTCCCGGCGGACGTCGTCGTGCTCGGCATCGGCGTCCGCCCCGAGACGGCCCTGGCGAAGACCGCCGGGCTCCCCCTCGGCCCGCACGGCGGTCTCCTCACGGACCGCTCGATGCGGGTGCGCGGCCACGAGGACATCTGGGCCGGCGGCGACTGCGTCGAGGTCCTGGACCTGGTCTCCGGCCAGGACCGGCACATCCCCCTGGGCACCCACGCCAACAAGCACGGCCAGGTCATCGGCACCAACATCGGCGGCGGCTACGCCACCTTCCCGGGCGTGGTCGGCACGGCGGTCAGCAAGGTCTGCGACCTGGAGATCGCCCGCACGGGCCTGCGCGAGAAGGACGCCCACCGGGTGGGCCTGCGCTTCGAGTCGGTCACCATCGAGTCGACCAGCCGCGCCGGCTACTACCCGAACGCCTCCCCCATGACGGTCAAGATGCTCGCCGAGCACCGCACGGGCCGCCTCCTCGGCGTCCAGATCGTCGGCCGGGAGGGCGCGGGCAAGCGGGTCGACATCGCGGCGGTCGCCCTCACCGCGGGCATGACGGCGGAGCAGATGACGACCCTGGACCTCGGCTACGCCCCGCCCTTCTCCCCGGTCTGGGACCCGGTCCTGGTGGCGGCCCGCAAGGCGGCGGCGAAAGTACGCGGTTCCCGGTGAGAGGGGCGGGGTCCGTGCCCTCAGGGGCGCGGGGAACTGCGCGACAGGCGCAGCGGACCCGCACCCGGCAACGAACCCCGCACCCTCACGGCGAAGCCCTACGCGGTCCCGGCCGAACCGGTGATCCGGTCGATCGCCTGCCGCGCCTGCTCCGCCGGCGGCCGGGACGGCAGCGAGGACACGGAGGCCGGCGCGGCCGTCACCGCCGGCGGCTGCTCCCCCGCCGGCTTCGCGTGCGAGGCCACCCGGGTCGACCGCAGCCGGTGACTCACCGCCTCCTCCAGCGTCACGGGCCGCCGCATCTGGGTGGCCAGCCGCCCCGCCTCCTGGCCGAGGCGTGCCACGTCCTCCCAGGGCAGCCGCACCACCAGCGTCAGCTCCGCCTCCCCGTCGGGCAGTGCGTGCATCGCGGGAGTAACTCGGTCGTTCATCGCCTGTTCCTCACGTCGGCCCCGCGACCCGCCTTCCCCGCGTCGCGGGCGGTTGCCGAGACATACGCACGCCTGGACCACTGCGTTCACCGGCGACTGCGGACACCGCGTACACCAGCGTGATCCCGGGCGGCGCCTGGGTGAGGTGCGCCAAGGACGAGCGGCCCGGCCGCCGGGGCGGGGCGAGGGCGCCGGGGACCGCCGTCAGCGGGCCGTCCGCGTGTGGACGTACTCGACCAGCCGGGTCAGCGCGTCCGGGTCGGTGGACGGCATGACGCCGTGGCCGAGGTTGAAGACATGGCCCTCCAGGTCCTTCGCCGAGTCCAGGACCTCGCGGGTCTTGGCCTCGACGGCCTCCGTCGGGGCGAAGAGCACGGTCGGGTCGAGGTTGCCCTGGAGCGCCTTGCCGGGGCCGATGCGGCGGGCGGCCTCGTCCATCGGGACGCGCCAGTCGACACCGACGACGTCCGCGCCGGCCTCGCTCATGAGCGGGAGCAGCTCGCCGGTGCCGACCCCGAAGTGGATGCGCGGGACGCCGTAGCCGGCCACGGCATCGAAGACCTTCGCCGACGCGGGCAGCACCGAGCGGCGGTAGTCGACGGGGGCCAGCGCACCGGCCCAGGAGTCGAACAGCTGCACCGCCGAGGCGCCCGCCTCGATCTGCACCTTCAGGAACGCGGCGGTGATGTCCGCGAGGCGGTCGAGCAGGTCGGCCCACAGCTCCGGGTCGCCGTACATCATCGCCTTGGCGTTCTCGTACGTGCGGGACGGGCCGCCCTCGACGAGGTAGCTGGCGAGGGTGAAGGGGGCCCCGGCGAAGCCGATCAGAGGCGTGGCACCGAGCTCTCGGGTGAGCAGGCCGATGGCCTCGGTGACGTAGGAGACGTCCTCGGGGGTGAGGTCGCGCAGCTGCGCGAGGTCGGCGCGGGTGCGGACCGGGTGCTCGACGACCGGGCCGACGCCGGGCTTGATGTCGAGGTCGATGCCGATGGCCTTGAGCGGGACGACGATGTCGCTGAAGAAGATCGCCGCGTCCACGCCGTGCCGGCGCACCGGCTGGAGGGTGATCTCGGTGACCAGTTCCGGCCGCATGCAGGATTCGAGCATCGGGATGCCCTCGCGCACCTTGCGGTACTCCGGCAGTGAGCGCCCGGCCTGCCGCATGAACCACACCGGCGTGTGCGGCACGGGCTCGCGCCGGCAGGCCTTGAGGAAGGCGGAGTCGTACGCGGCGGACGGCTGCTGGGCCCTGGGGGCGTCGTTGGCACTCACGGGGCCAAGTTTCGCACGCCGCCGGACAGCACTATTCAGCCCCTGGACAGGCGCGGGGTGTCTAGCCCCGCACCCGGGCTCCGGTCCCCGTAATCTTCCCGCATGGCTGCGGCTCAGGGACGACTGTCGGACGGCGCTGGCGGTATGGACGAAGCGAAGGACACCGAGAACGACCGGCGGGAGGCGGACTCCGCCCCGCTGCCCTTCCGGGCCGCCGTCGACGCGCTGAGGGCGGCGCGGCTGCGGCCCCAGATCGAGGTCGAGCCGACGCCCGCGCCGAAGCGGCTCGCCCCGTACTCCTACGCGCTGGAGGCGGCGGTCGTCGACGGCGAGCAGGACCTCGCCGACGGCCGGCTGGTGCTGCTGCACGACCCGGCCGGGCACGACGCGTGGCGGGGCACGTTCCGGCTGGTGACGCTGGTGCGCGCGGAGCTGGAGCCGGAGATGGCGGCGGATCCGCTGCTGCCGGAGGTGTGCTGGTCCTGGCTGACCGGCGCGCTGCAGACGCGCGGGCTGACGTACGGGGAGCCGAGCGGCACCGTCACGCGCGCGAGCTCCCACTACTTCGGCGGGCTGTCCGCGCGCCCGGCCGCCTCGCAGATCGAGATCCGCGCGTCGTGGACGCCGCGCGAGGGCCTGGGCGGAGTCCCGGACACGGCCGCGCACCTGGCGTCCTGGTGCGATCTGCTCGCCCAGATCGCGGGGCTGCCCCCGGCCGGTCCGGGTGACGCATCCGTGGTGACGCTGCCCCAGCGACGCGGGCCGCAGTCCCGCTGACCGGTCCCCGCAACGCCTCCTGATCCACCCCTTGATCCACCCCTGACCGCCCCGCACTGATCGACCTTGTGCGGGGCGGTCAACCATGTCCTGCCGACGATCACACCTGAGTACCCCTCTTGGCCGAATCACTTTGTCGATACGGCCACTTTCGACCGCGTACCGACGCAGACCGAAACCGTTCCACCTTCGAATGATCGACCGCCTGTCCGAATTGCACGGATTGTTATCACTGAATCGTGATCATTCTCTAAAGGCGGACGGGTTCGGTGCCGAAGACGACTGTGACCTTGAAAGCACGGTTCGTCCCGGCTTCACCCCCACGAGCCGGCCCCGTCCCGCACCCCAGGAGGCCTGGTGTCCGTTCTCCTCGAGCAGCCCGCAAGCCTGGTCGCCTACCGCCCGAACAAGCCGACCGCCATGGTGGTCGTGGCCGACCCGCGCGTCCGCTCCACCGTCACCCGCCACCTGTGGGCGCTCGGTGTGCGCGACGTCATCGAGGCCTCGTCCATCGCGGAGGCTCGTCCCCGCATCGGCAACCCCCGCGACATCTGTGTCGCCGACGTCCACCTGCCGGACGGTTCCGGCCTCACCCTGCTGTCGGAGACGCGCGCCGCGGGCTGGCCCAACGGGCTCGCCCTCTCCGCCGCCGACGACATCGGCGCCGTGCGCAACGCACTCGCCGGCGGGGTGAAGGGATACGTCGTCACCGGCACCCGTACCAACGTCGGGCTCCCCACCCGGCCGGGCGCCGCCCCCATCGGCGCCGCCGCCGCGCGACTGCACCGCCGCCCCCCGGGTGCCCCGAGCCACCCGGGCGGCTACCGCGAACTGTCCGGCCGCGAGGTCGAGGTGCTGCGGCTGGTCGCGGAAGGCCAGTCGAACAAGGCGATCGGCGTCTCGATGGGCCTGTCCGCCCTGACCGTCAAGAGCCACCTCGCCCGCATCGCCCGCAAGCTCGGCACGGGCGACCGGGCCGGCATGGTCGCCGTGGCGCTGCGGACCGGGATCATCCACTGACCCGCTCCGCCGTGACCCTTCGTGACCCCTCCTGCACGTGAACGGGACCGGCCGTCGGCCCCGTTCACGTCACGCACGGTTCGCGAACCCGCCGCTTCCCCGACATGACTGGTTTGCGACCCCAGGGCGCCCGTCGACGGAACGTTCCGTCGACGGGCGCTGTCCATACATGGATACCCTTGACAGGTGACCGACGCCCACGACACCGCAGCAGACAGCTCACTGCGAACCACCGGAGGCGCCCCTCCGGACGACGGCGGATCTTCTGTTACGGAGGCGCCGATCCCTTTGCTTGAGCCGCGAGAGGGCATTCCGCCCGTCATCGCGGACGAGGCCGCCCTGGCCCGGATGATCGCCGCCTTCGAGGCAGGATCGGGGCCCGTCGCCGTCGACGCCGAGCGCGCGTCCGGCTACCGCTACGGGCAGCGCGCCTACCTCGTGCAGCTGCGCCGCGAGGGCGCCGGAACGGCCCTGATCGACCCCGTGGCCTGCCCCGACCTGTCCGCCCTCGGTGACGCCCTGTCCGGCGTCGAGTGGGTGCTGCACGCCGCCACCCAGGACCTGCCCTGCCTGCGCGAGATAGGCATGGTGCCGACGCGGCTGTTCGACACGGAGCTGGCCGGGCGGCTCGCCGGCTTTCCCCGGGTCGGCCTCGGCGCGATGGTCGAGAGCGTGCTGGGCTTCGTCCTGGAGAAGGGGCACTCCGCCGTCGACTGGTCGACCCGGCCCCTGCCCGAGCCCTGGCTGCGCTACGCCGCGCTGGACGTCGAGCTGCTCGTCGACCTGCGTGACGCGCTGGAGAAGGAGCTGGACCGGCAGGGCAAGATGGAGTGGGCCCGCCAGGAGTTCGACGCGATCGCCTCGGCTCCCCCGCCCGAGCCCCGCAAGGACCCGTGGCGGCGTACGTCCGGCATGCACAAGGTGCGCCGCCGTCGGCAGCTGGCCGTCGTACGGGAGCTGTGGCAGACCCGGGACCGGATCGCCCAGCGGCGGGACGTGTCGCCGGGCAAGGTGCTCGGGGACGCGGCGATCGTGGAGGCGGCGCTGGCCCTTCCGGCCAATGTGCACGCACTGGCCGCGCTGAACGGTTTCGGACACCGCGTGGGCAAGCGGCAGCTGGAGCAGTGGCAGGCGGCGGTGGACCGGGCGAAGGCGCTGAGCGAGGCCCAGCTGCCGCAGCCGGGGCAGCCGGTGACCGGGCCTCCGCCGCCGCGCGCCTGGGCCGACAAGGACCCCGCGGCCGCAGCGCGGCTGTCCGCCGCCCGGGCCGGGGTGTCGGCGCTGGCCGAGCAGGTCGGCATGCCGCAGGAGAACCTGATCACCCCGGACACGGTGCGGCGGGTGTGCTGGGAGCCGCCGGCGGTGGTCGACGCCGAGTCGGTGGCCTCTGCCCTGGCCGGGCACGGTGCGCGGCCCTGGCAGGTGGAGCAGGTGACCCCCGTGCTCGTGGAGGCGCTGTCCGTCAAGGAGGCCTAGCCGCCAGAAGGGCGTCTACTTCGTGGCGCCCCGGGTGAAGCCGTTGTAGATGAACCGCTGGAGGAACAGGAAGACGACCAGCGTCGGGACGATGACGAGGATCGCTCCCGCCGAGATCGTCTCCCAGTGGGCTCCGAACGGGCCCTTGAAGCGGAACAGCGACGTCGAGATCACGCCAAGATCTTCGGAGGGCATGTAGAGGAAAGGGATGTAGAAGTCGTTGTAGACGGTGATCCCCTTCACGATCACGACCGTCGCGATCGCCGGTTTCAGCAGGGGGAAGATGACCTTGCGGTAGACGGTGAAGGCGTTGGCGCCGTCGAGGCGGGCCGATTCGTCCAGGGAGACCGGGATCGAGCGGACGAACTGCAGGAAGATGTAGATCGAGACGATGTCGGTGCCCATGTAGAGGGCGATCGGCGCCCAGAGGCTGTCGAACATGCCGAAGCTGTTGACGATCTGGAAGGTTGCCACCTGGGTGGTCACGCCGGGAACCAGCGCGGCGATCAGGAACAGGGCCAGGACCCAGGCGCGGAAACGGAACCGGAAGCGGTCGATGGCGTAGGCCGTCATCGAGCCGATCAGGACCGTGCCGCCGATGGCGACGACCAGAATGACGGCCGTGTTGCCGAAGGCCGGGAGCATCCGGCCGTCCTGGAACGCCGTCACGTAGTTGTCGAGGTGGAACGGGTCGTCCGGCAGCGCGAGCGCGCCGCTGCCGTCCGCCATCTCCTTCTCCGACTTCAGGGACGTCAGGAACACCGCGGCGAGCGGGAGCAGGACCAGCGCGGTCGCCGCGATCAGCGACAGGTACACGAGGACGCGGCTCACCGCGCGGCGGGTCATACGAGGTCCACCTTGTCGTCGGGGGCGAGGCGGCGCTGCACCCAGGTCACCGCCAGGACGATCAGCAGCAGCACGACCGCGGCCGCCGAGGCGAGTCCCGTCTTGTTGAACTGGAACGCCAGCTTCACGGTCTGGATGACGAACGTCTCGGTGCCGGTCGCGCCGCCGGTCATGATGTAGGGGATCTCGAAGACCGAGAGCGAACCGGAGATCGAGAGGATCACCGTCAGGCTCAGGACCGGTTTGATGCCGGGCGCGATGATGTGGCGGAACTGGTGCCAGCGGTTCGCACCGTCCAGTTCGGCCGCCTCGTACAGCTCTCCGGGGATCGACTGGATCGCGCCGAGGAAGAGCACGAAGTTCAGGCCCAGGTAGCGCCAGACGGAGACGGCGGCCAGGGAGGTGTTCGCCGACGCCGGGGTGCCGAGCCACGCGCGGTCCGTCTCCACGCCGAACAGACTCAGCACCGAGTCGAGGGTGCCGCCGTCCTGGAAGAAGTAGAGGAAGACGAAGCCGATCGCGACCCCGTTGATCAGGTACGGGAAGAACAGCACGCCCTTGAAGAAGTTCCGGAAGCGGACGTTGAAGCTGAGGACAGTGGCGAAGTAGAGCGCCGCCACGATCTGGATCACGGACGCCACCAGGTAGTAGCCGCTGACCCAGAAGACCTCGAACAGCTCGGGGCGGGTGAAGAGTTCGGTGTAGTTCCCGGCACCCGTCCAGCGCAGTTCGGGGCTCACCCCGTCCCAGTCGGTGAAGCTGTACGCGACCATGTTGGCGATCGGCGCGTAGGTGAAGACGATCAGGAGTGTGAGCGGGGCGAGCAGGAAGAGCCAGGGGGTGGCCCCGCGCCACAGGCGTGCCGGGCGCGGGGCGGGGACCGGTGTGGGGGCGGTGGCGGGGGCCGCCCCGGCTGCCTCGACGGCGGCCGTCTCGGTGGTGCCCGTCATCAGGACCCCAGCGACTTCTGGGTCTCGGTCCACTTCTCACCGAGGCCGTCCAGGTAGTCGTCCGGGTCGCCCTTCCTGGCGCCGCGGGCCATGTCGACGAGTTCCTTGCGGTAGTCGGGCTTGCTGATGCCGACTTCGGACCGGTTCTCGATGGTCTTCAGCTCGGCGCCCTTGCTGTCGTCGAGGTCGAGGAGTTCGACGCCCGCCTCCTCGTACGGCTTCAGCATGTCGGGCAGCGGGGCGTCCTTGAGCGGGGACAGCGCCAGGTTGTCCCGCGCGTAGCCGGACTTGTCGGTGAACCAGTCGATCCAGGCGCGGGCGGCCTCCTTGTGCTCGGAGTGGATGTTGACGGCCTGGTTGTAGTCGGGCGACGTCACCGCGCAGAACGTGCCGTCCTTCTGGGCAGGGAAGGGCATGAACCCGATGTCGTCCGGGTCGGTGCCGGCCTGCTTCGCCGCGCCCTGCATCTGGATGACCGCCCAGGAGCCGAGCCACATGGTGGCGATCTCGCCCTTGGCCAGCTTGGGCTTGGACGCCTCCCAGTTGGTGGTCGTCGGGTCCTTCTCGGCGAGCCCCTCGTGCACGATGTCGTACAGCAGGCCGTCCGCCACCCGCAGTTCGCCGCCCTCGGCCCAGGGGTTGCCCTCGGCCCACCTGGTGGTGGCCTGCTCGTCGCAGCTGACCGAGCCCCTGACGCCCGTCCACTGGCTGAGCGGCCAGCCGTCCTTGAAGTTGGTGTAGTAGGGGATCGCGTCGGTCTTCGACTTGACGGCCTTGAGGCCGGCGAGGAACTCGTCCGGTGTCGTGGGCCAGTCGGTGATCCCGGCCTGCCTCCACACCTTCTTGTTGTAGATGAACCCGGGAACCGCGCCGAGCGGGCTCTGGCCGTAGACCTTGCCGCCGACAGCCGTGTAGTCGGTGAAGCGGTACTTCTCTCCCCGCTCCTCCTTGCTGCCCAGGGAGGCGAAGAACCTGGGGTAGTCCTTCTTCTCGATCACCGCGGGGATCATGAGGACGTCGCCGTAGTTCTCCGTGTTCATACGGATCTTGACTTCGCCCTCGTAGTCGGTGATGCCGTCGAACTCGACCTTCACCTTCGGATACGTCTTGTTGAACTCGGCGGCGTACTTCTTCATCGTCCCGTCCTGCACGAGGTCGGTCCGGTGGGTGAGGACGGTGATGGTCCCGTCGACCTTGGAGGGATCGTCGGGCGCCTCGGCGTCGGCGCCCTGGGCGGCGCCTCCTGAGCCGGTACAGCCGGAGGCCAGCAGGGCCGCGCCCACGGCGAGGGCGAGAAGGGTACGGCGGTTCATGTGCGTCAGCTCCGTTCGCGGAGGGGAACTCGGGACGGACGAGCACGTGCGGTATGGCTGGTTCGGAACTCTGGCAGCGTGTACTCAACCGGTAAAGTCCCAATCCCGCCAACGATGCGAAACCGTCACACGACTCTTCACTGGACCGGTTAAGGGAGTGCGCATGCTGGAGGCGACACCGCTCGGCGAGGGATGGATCCTGCGACACGACTCGGACACGCTGCCCGCCGCCGTGCCGGGGTGCGTGCACACCGACCTGATGGCCGCCGGGGTTATTCCGGACCCGTTCCTCGGCCTGGGCGAGACCGAGGTGGCGTGGGTGGGGCGCCGGGACTGGACGTACGAACGGGAGATCGGCGACTCGGAGGGGCAGGAGCAGACCGACCTGGTCTTCGACGGGCTCGACACCGTCGCCGAGATCTCCCTGGACGGGCGGCTGCTGGGGAAGGTGCGCAACATGCACCGCTCGTACCGGTTCGACGTGACGGGCCTGTCGGGGCGGCTGTCCGTGCGGTTCGTCTCCGCCTACGCCGAGGCCGAGGCCGTGCGGGGGCGGGTCGGCGAGCGGCCCGCCGCCTACGCCGAGCCCTACCCGTACCTGCGCAAGATGGCCTGCTCCTTCGGCTGGGACTGGGGGCCGACCCTGGTGACGGCCGGGATCTGGCGGCCGGTGCGCCTGGAGCACTGGTCGACGGCGCGGATCGCGCGGGTCCGCCCGCTGGTCACCGTCGAGGAGGGCACGGGCGTCGTCGAGCTGGTGGTGGACGTCGAGCGGACCCGGGTCGAGGCGCCGCTGGCGGTGGAGGCGACCGTCGCGGGGGTGCGGGCGCGGGCCGAGATCGCGGGGTCCGGCGGGGCCGTACGGCTGCGGGTGCCGCACGCGCGGCTGTGGTGGCCGCGAGGTTACGGCGAACAGCCGCTCTATGACCTGGAGTTGAAGCTGCTGTACGGCGAGGAGGCGCTGGACGTGTGGCGGCGGCGGATCGGCTTCCGGACCGTGGAGCTGGACCGGCGGCCCGACGCGCACGGCACCGGCTTCACCCTCGTCGTCAACGGCGAGCGGCTCTTCGCGCGGGGCGTCAACTGGATCCCCGACGACGTCTTCCCGTCCCGGATCACCCGCGAGCGCTACCGGGAGCGGCTGGAGCAGGCGGCCGGCGCGGGCGTGGACCTCGTGCGGATCTGGGGCGGCGGGATCTACGAGAGCGAGGACTTCTACGACGCCTGCGACGAACTGGGGCTGCTGGTCTGGCAGGACTTCCCGTTCGCGTGCGCGGCCTACCCGGAGGAGCAGCCGCTGCGCGGTGAGGTGGAGGCCGAGGCGCGGGAGAACGTCGTACGGCTGATGCCGCACCCGTCGCTCGTGCTGTGGAACGGCAACAACGAGAACCTGTGGGGCTTCCGGGACTGGGAGTGGGAGCCGCGGCTGGCCGGGGACTCCTGGGGCGAGGGCTACTACCTGGGTGTACTGCCGCGTGTGGTGGCCGAGTTGGACCCGACCCGGCCGTACACCGCGGGCAGCCCCTGGTCCGGGTCCTGGGAGCACCACCCGAACGACCCGGCGCACGGCACCCACCACTCGTGGGAGGTGTGGAACCGGCAGGACTACGCGGACTACCGGCTGAGCGTGCCACGGTTCGTCGCCGAGTTCGGCTGGCAGGCGCCGCCCGCGTACAGCACGCTGCGCCGGGCGCTGCCCGGGGAGGAGCTCGCACCGGACTCCCCCGGCGTGCTGCACCACCAGAAGGCGGACGACGGCAACGGCAAGCTGGAGCGGGGGCTCGCACGGCATTTCGCCGTGCCGGACGGGGACTTCGACCGCTGGCACTACCTCATGCAGCTCAATCAGGCGCGGGCGGTCGCGGCCGGGATCGAGCACTGGCGCTCCCACTGGCCGGTGTGCGCGGGCACGGTCGTCTGGCAGCTCAACGACTGCTGGCCGGTGACCTCCTGGGCGGCCATCGACGGGGACGGCCGTGAGAAGCCGCTCTACCACGAGCTGAAGCGGCTGTACGCGGACCGGTTGCCGACGTTCCAGATGTGGGACGGCGAGCTGGTGCTGGCCGCCTGCAACCAGGGACCGGCCCAGTGGCGGGGCACGCTGACCCTGCGGCGGATGTCCGTCGAGGGCGAGGTGCTGGGCCGGAAGGAGGTGGACCTGGCGGCCGGGAGGCGGGCCGTGACCCGTGTCGGCGTGCCGCGGGAGCTGGTGCCCGCGGGGCCCGGGGAGTTCCTGGTCGCGGACGTGTGGGGGTCCCCCCGCTCGAGCGAAGCCGAGCGTGGGGGAGGGCTGCGGGCCCTGCACTTCCCGGCGCCCGACCGTGAGGTGCCCTACCCCGTGCCGGAGTTCGACGTCGGGCTCGCGCCGGGCGGCATCACGGTGACCGCCCGCACCCTGGTCCGGGACCTGCTCCTCCAGGCCGACCGGCTCGACCCGGGGGCGCGGGCCGACCGGGGACTGGTCACGCTGCTGCCGGGTGAAGAGGTGACCATCGGGGTGCGCGGCTGGAAGACTCCGGACGCCAAGACCGCCCGTTCGGCCCTGTACTGCGTGGAGCCCACCCGATGACGGCAACGCCGACCCCTCGCGTCACCATCAAGGACGTCGCCGCGCGCGCCGGTGTGTCCAAGGGCGCGGTGTCCCTCGCCTTCAACCACAAGCCGGGCCTGTCGGAGGCCACCCGGGACCGGATCTTCCTCGCGGCACGGGAACTGGGCTGGTCACCGAGCCTCACGGCGCGGACGCTGGCCGGGTCGCGGGTGGACGTGGTCGGTCTCGCCGTGTGCCGGCCGGCGCGGGTCCTCGGCCTTGAGCCCTTTTACATGGAGTTCGTCTCGGGCGTGCAGAGCGTGCTGACCGAGCACTCCAGCTCGCTGCTGCTGCGGCTCGTACGGAACATGGACGAGGAGGTGGGCGTCCAGGAGACGTGGTGGCGGGGGCGGCAGATCGGCGGGTCGATCCTCGTCGACTTCCGGGCGGACGATCCGCGGGTGGCCATGACGGAGCGGCTCGGGATGCCGGTGGTCGCCGTCGGGCACCCCTCGCTGACCGGGGGGCTCACCACGGTGTGGACGGACGACGCCACGGCCGTGACGGAGGCGGTGCGGTATCTGGCCGCGCTGGGGCACCGGCGGATCGCCCGGGTGGGCGGGGCGGCGGACCTCGGGCACACGGCGATCCGGACGGCGGCGTTCGACGAGGCGGCGGGGGCACTGGCGCCGGCCGGGGCCCGGCAGGTGGCGACGGACTTCTCGGGGGACGCGGGGGCCCGGGCGACGCGGTCGCTGCTGTCCGCGGCGCCGGCCGACCGTCCGACCGCGATCGTGTACGACAACGACATCATGGCGGTGGCGGGTCTTTCGGTGGCGGCGGAGATGGGGCTGCGGGTGCCGGAGGACGTGTCGCTGCTGGCCTGGGACGACTCGCAGCTGTGCCGGCTGACGCATCCGACGCTGTCGGCCATGAGCCATGATGTGCACGGGTTTGGAGCGGAGGCGGCCCGGACGTTGTTCTCGGTGATCACGCAGGGTGAGGGGGCAGTCGAGTCCCACCCTGTGCCTACACCGGTGCTGACGCCTCGGGGGTCCACCGCACCGCCTCGGTGAGCGCCGTGCGGGTGCGGGGCCGCTGCCCTCTCAGGTATCCCCGTCGACCGCGTACGTCTGCGTCCCGGCCCTGAGGTTGGCCTGGGCCTTGCGGTATGCGCGGCGGCCGGGCACCTCGGCCGTCGCGTTCTGTTCGTCGCGCCGCGCGGTCAGGGTCGCCAGAGCCTGCCGGGCCTCATCCAGGGTCCACTGGTCCAGGTCGATCTCGCGGTGCTGCCGGGCGGCGGTCTGGATCTCCAGGAAGGCGTTCGCCGATGCCGAGGCCTGGGCGGTCCGCTGGGGCGCGTTGACCGTGGTGAGGACCGCGCCAAGACCGGAGGAGATCAAAGCGAGAATGCCGGCCGCGATCCGTCCCGTGGACTCGACCAGAGCCGTGGTTCCGGCGATGGCGGCGAGCAGGGTGGCCGGGACGCCGAAAAGGAAGTGCACGGCGCGCCAGCGTTTGGTCTCCTCGAACTGGCATTGCGCGCTGTACATGGCGCTCTCTTCGATCCGCCTGAACTCGGCCCCGATGGCTCGGCGCCGCCGGGCGTCGCTGTCGAGACCGGCCGGGTCCTCGGTGTCCACGGGCCCACCGTACCGGCGCACCGTAGGTTGAGGGGCCGGATCCCCCTTCGCCGTCAGACGAGTTGGCGCTATCCATGGCGTGACGTGTAGGCGGCGAGGGCGGCGTGGGCCGGGTGCCGCGGTGCCAGGTCGTCGATCATGTGGTGCCACTCGGACAGCGTGATGTGTTCGTTGGCGTGCAGTGACGCCTCCAAGTCCTCCGGAGAGACGCGGTCGACGAAGCGCAGGGGCATGGGCGGTGCTTCGAGGTCGACCTCGAAGGTGTGGTCGGGCGCAGGCACGGCGATGAAGCCGTGCAGCGCACCCGCCGAGGGGTGGAGCAGGATCCAGTACCGGGTGCCCTGCCCGGCGGAGGGAGTCCCGGCGTGCAGGGCGGGTCTGACGGTCACCGGCTGGAAGAGCGGGCCGTCGACAGCGCGTCGCCGGGGCGGGGCGGGATGGTCCTCAATCTCCATCTCGACCTCCAGCAGGCGGTTGCCGGTCATGGTGAGGACCACGGCCACCGGCCACTCTTCGAGGAACTCGCTGCGGCCGGAACGCCGTTCGCCGGATGAAGCCCGCAGGACGAAATCGGAGTCGAGGAGTCGCCGCATCGATGGCACGGGGCGGATCCCGGTCAGTCGAGCGGCTGCCAGGCGCGCGGCGCGGTACAGGGCCCGGTCCACCTCGGCGAATGCGTCGGCGAGGCCCGCGAGGGCGTCTCGGGTGGCACTGGGCAAGCGCTGGGTCTCCACGGCCAGGAGGCCGCTTAGCAGGTTGGCGGCTTCCCGGCCGAACCAGGCACCCGACCGCTCGGTTCGCAGTCCGGCTTCGAGGACCTGCAAGGGCCCGGCCAGGGACGACGCGGCCGGAGTGAACCAGTGGCGTAGTTCCCCGTCGGGCGGCGGGGCGGGCGAGGCAGGCGGGGTGCCGGTATCGGCGTGCAGCAGGGCGGTGGCCGAGCGTGCCGCGGCGTCGACATGCTCCCAGGGCAGGCAGTGGAAGAGCGCCGGTGGTGCGTCGGTCTCGCGGGCAAGCCGGTGCAGGAGGAAGTAGCGCAGTGCGAGGTCCTCGTCGCGGAGCCGGGCTACGGTCCGCGGATCGGCAGCGGGCTCGGCCCAGTCTTCCTCCAGTTGCGTGATCAGTTCGGCACCGGTCTCCGAAACGGCGATGGGCACGCCGAAGTCGTCGAGTTCGACGACTTCCGTGCCGTCGGACGCGCGCAGTGCCAGGGCACGGCAGTGCTCGCCGGCCCGCTCCACGACCAGGCTGGTCCGCGTCCATGGCTGGGCACGGAAGCGGGGCATCGTGCGGGCGTCGGTGCGCTCGTCCCCGTCGTTGATGCGGCCGAGGACGGCGGGCCGCCCCGGCGGAGCGGCACGGACGCCGACGATCCACTCACTGAGGGGCCGGTGCGGGGGCAGGGAGGCCTCCTCGGGGTGCGGAGTCGTCATGAGCCGGCCCGCTCACAGCGCGTGAGGATCTCGGAGGCGACGGTCCCGAACCGGCGGACCGTCTCCCGCACGTCGGGCGCCCATGGGTCGGGGACACACTGGGCTCGCAGACTCCGCAGGCGGTCCCACGTCTGCTCGCCCCGCCGGTCGAGCTGGGCGGGCAGATCGGGAGGCAGCGCCCGGGCCCAGGTGCGCAGCGGCTCGTCGTCCAGTTCCCGGTCGTGCCAGCGCAGCAGGAACTTCAGGCCCCGCAGTAGCACTTCGGCGCGCACGAGCGGATCCGCCGAGGCGGTGGCGGGGACCAGGCGGACTCGGCCGCCGACGCCGGTGAGATCGTCGAGCCCGTCTCCGGACGGGTCGACGACCAGGTTCCGTGCGGGGTCGTAGAGCAGCGTGTTGACGGTGAGGTCGCGCTGCCGGCTGTCCTGAAGCAGGTCGGTGCCAGTGGCGGGGAAGGACGCGCCGTCCAGGCCGAGACCGAGGCCCCGGTAGTCGAGGCTCGGTCCGCCGGTGCGGACGAGGGGGTCGAGGACGGTGCAGACGAGGGTGTCGGGGCTGAACCGCTGTGGATGTTCCGCGCAGGTGCCGTCGAGGTCGAGCACCTGACGGGCGGCCTCGGTGAAGGCCCCGGCGGGGGCGGTCCCGGTGATGTCCAAGTCCTCGATGCCGTCGGGTGCGGCTCCTGACAGCAGGTCGCGGGGGGCGCCTCCGCTCAGCCAGGTGTGGTGGCCCGCCCCGGCCAGGTGCTCGATCAGGTCGGCCGTGAAGGGGGCTGTGCGAGGGCCGTGCAGCAGGCCTTGGAAGCGGTCGGTCAGACCGGGCTGCAGATCATCCGGGTGGTGGGTGCGGGCATGGCGGATCTGCTCGTCCGGCTGCCGACCGGTGCGGACCAGGCTCGGCTGATATGCGGGGTCGGTGCTCCGCCGTGGCGGGCGATCGGCGAACTCATCGCCGGCCAGCATCAGTTGATCGTCGTCTGCAGTGGGCGCCGACGACGCAGTACAGGTGAAGCCGAGCACCCGCCGGCCTTCGACGGTGTCACCGCTGAGGATGGGCGCCGCACCGCTTGTGGCCTGCGCCTGGTGGGGGACGACGGATGCCGTGGCGGGAGGCTTCACCCCGCGGCCAGTCCTGTCCATCGTGCGGTTCCCTTCTCGAGGTGCAGGGTGAGCGGTACGGATACGGCGTCAGAGGCGGTGTAGGAGGAGCCGCCGTACTCCATGCCGGGGGCCAATCCGGGTTTCAGACGCAGGGCGGCGGCGTCGTGGAGATGCTGCGGGGTGCAGCTGATGTCCTTGCCCGGCTCGTCCACACACGTGGTCAGGCCCGGATAGAGCAGATCACCGCCGGGTTGCCGCATGGGATGGGTGCGGATGGCCCGCAGGACGTGCCGCGGACCGTCGTCGGAGCGGATCCAGTCGTGCTCTCCGGCGCTGCACGGGTCGCAGAGGTCGACGAGCCGGTCGCTGTCGCCGCGTGCCGCCGCGTTTGCGATGTCCCGGGCCAGTTGCCGCATCGCGGCGGGCAGCCGGGCGCCGTGGTCGTCGACGGCGGCCACCCCTGCCGCCGGTTGCGCCGCCGCGGATCGGGGAGGGCGAGCTGCGGCGCTCTCCGCGGGGGTGAGCGCGAACAGAGACACGCCCTTTCCCAGAACGAGTTCGCGGCCGTCGGTGCTGAGGGTCAGGGTGCCGGTGGTCGGGTCGGCGGTATCGGCGATGTCGCCTTTCGGATACACCGGGTCCTTGAGACGTACGACCCGGCCCTCGGCTCCGAACGCGATGCCCAGCATGCCGCCGCCGAGGTACGTCCACCGCCCGTCGCGCAAATGGTAGGAGGCGGTCCGTTCGGGAGCCATGACCTGACAGGTGCTCAGGGCGCTGTAGGTGAGGGTGAGGCCGTCGCCCGCCCAGGCGAGGTGGGTAACCATGCGCGGCTGCTCCACCAGGGCATGGCGGAACGCGGCGTCGTCGGGGAGCCGCTTGCGGGCGCCCATGCCCGGGGTGCCGGGGTGGGTCTGGACCGTCTGGACGGACCAGCAGGCACCGCTCGACTCCAGGTCGGCCCAGGTGACGGCCTCGCCGCCGGGCTGCCGGTGGGCCTCGGCGAAGGACGTCGTGCCCTTGTCGGGCAGCAGCGGCCGGACCTTGCCCTCACGGTCGGCCACGACGAGGGTGCCCTCTCCGCGGTGAATGTCTTCTCCCTCGGGCAGGAGCGAGAACAGGGTGACGTCGTCGGCTCCCCCGGTCGCGAGCTGAGAGTACGGGGGCAGACGTTTGTCGAGGGCGATACGCCGTGCCTTGCCGCTCGGCGGGAACAGCAGGAGGGACCTGCCGTCGTTCGCGAGGCTGACGGCGTCCTCGCCCAGGAAGCCGAGCCCGGCGCAGGGGCAGGGGCGGGAGGCCAGCTGTCCGCTGCGCACGTCCAGCAGATGGATCTGTCCCGTCTGGCCCACACCTCCAGGGTCGATCCAGGCGAGGCGGCCGGCGTCGGGCGACCAGAGGAGCTCGGACGGCAGTCGCTCGGTGTCGAAGGAGGACGTCGCCGTGCTGGGTGGCAGGTCGGCGGCCTTCCAGATGCGGCCTGCAGCGTCCGTCATCATCACGGCTTCGCGCCCGGGCTGGAGGAACGCCGCGACGGGATGCTGCCGGTCGGGCTTTCCGGTGGGCGTGGTCGCGGGGCGGGACTTCGGCGCAGCGGGTTCGTCACCGGCGGAGGTGCACGCGGTGGCGGCCAGGACCGTGGCAAGGAACACGGGCAGCAGGCCAGGGAGGCGGGGTCCGGTTCGGCGCATGAGACGGCTCACTTCCTCTCGGGGCAGAGGTCGATGTGGTCGTGGCGTTCGCCGATGTGGGTTCGCCATTCCTCGGTGGTCAGGTCGGCCCCACCGGTCCAGCGGCAGATCTGGTCCTGCCAGTCGATGCCGTCGACGCGCCACAGGCTCACGGGCCCGGCCGCCTCGTCGTCGTCGCTCGGGCGAGTCGCGCCCGCGAGGAAGTCGCCGTCCGGCGACCAGGTGAGGCGGGTGATCTGCCGGCTGCCGGAACTGTGCAGGGCGGGAAGGGCCTGCAGGCCGGTGGTGGTGTCATGGACGAGCACCTCGTCGCCCGCCGCGATGGCGATGTGCCCGCCGTCGGGTGACAGGGCCAGCGCCCTGGGCGGATCGGTCGTCGCCGGCAGGACGAGGGGCTCGCCGGTCTCCTTCAGGCCGGCATCCCGGTAGCGCACGGTGTTGTCGCCGCCGAGCACGGCGATGTGGGAACCGTCGTGACTCCAGGCGATGCGCTCGGCGCCGGGTGCGGCTGCCGCCCGCGTGGCCCCGGTCGTCAGGTCGGCGAGGACGATGCGGGCGTCTTCCCCCGCCGGGTCTTCCAGGACGAGAGCCTTGCGGCCGTGCACGGCGAGACCGGAGCCCTGCCCGGCCTGGAGGGTGTTCACGAGCTTCCAGCTCCTGGTGGACCACACGGCCAGGGGTCCGGAGGCGTGCCGGGCGACGAGCAGGTCCTCGCCTGGAACGAAGGCGACCGCGGTCAGGGCCCGTTCAGTACTGTCGACGGCGCGGTCGAGAGCCGGAGCCCGCAGGGTCCGGGGAACGGTGCCCTCCTTGCTCCATACACCGACGACCGACTGGCCGTCGTGCCGGCCGACGGCTGCGACGAGCTTTCCTCTGACGGTGGCGTCACGGATGTCGAAGCTCTCCGACGAGTACTCCGCGACGGGTTCGTACGACTGCGTCGCCGGATTGAGCGAGATCTCGGGGACCGTGTCCGGGTCGATGGTGAACACGCCGTCGGAGCCGTCGAAAGTGCCCTCCGTGAGGACCAGCAGCCCGTCCGGGCCGAAGGACGCGACGGCCGACTCCGGGGCGGGGTCGACGCTGAGAGGGCCGGGCCGCCGGTCGAGTACGTTCACGCGTCCTCCGCGTCCGGCGGCCACCACGGTGAAGAGTTCCCCGACGGCGGCGGTGACGGCGGGTCCGCCGCGCGGCTCCTCGAGGTCTCGGCTGCCGACCGCCTGGTCACCGGTGCCCACGGGAATGAGAGCCGTGCCGTTGTCCCCGGCGATGACCACACTGCTCGACCGCTCGGCCATGGCGCGGGGCGGGTAGGCGAGTCCGCCGACGGGAAAGGCGAGTTGCCGTCGTTGGCGCCGGTCCCAGGCCTGGACCCCCTGTGCGGTCGCGAGGAACACCTCGGCGTCGGTGGCGGTGATCTGGAACGCCTCGCCCTGGATGTCATCGCGCTGGATCTCGGTGGTGACCTTGTGGCTGTCCAGTCCGACCGCGAAGACGTCATCGGATTCGACGAGCAGCAACGCCCTTTCCTCCTCCGGCAGTTCACCGTTCCCGGCAGGGTTCGTGCCGGGCGCGACCGCGGCGTCGAGCACGCTGCCGGGTTCCATGGGGACGGGCCGGCCGTCCACCTTCCGGTCCCCCGGCCGCCGGCAGGAAACCTCCTCCAGCGTCGTGGTGTCGTACTGGGCGACGACCCCGTCGTCCCGCACCTCCACCAGTCGCACGCCTTCGCCCGCGAACGCGGTTGCGACGGGCTTGGTGTCCTTCCTCCCGCACGAGGGGATGTCGAGCCTTCCCATGAGCCGGGGAACGGGCTCCAGCACCGAGTAGACCGACACGGCCTTGTCGTCCCGGCCGGCGAGCAGACCGCTTCCCTCGTGGAACACGAGGTCGGTGACGGCGCCCTCGGCCCTGCCGAGTTCCTCACCGGTCAGCAGGTCCCAGGTCTTGACGTACGGGTCGTCCCCCGAGGTGTGGACGCGGCCCCGCTTGTCGTCGACGGCGATGCCGTTCACCGCTGCCGGGCTCGCCCTCCAGGACATCCGGACCCCGGAGTTCGCCTCCAGCACGTCGCGCATGGCCTGGACGGCGCGTGGCGTGTCCGGCTCGATGGTGTAGGCGGCCAGACCGAGCAGGCCGGCGAGCCTCGGATCGGTGCCCCGTTGCAGCATCGCCTCGGCCGCCAGGTCGGACGCCAGCGCCTTGCGGGCTTCCGCCTCGCCAGACTCTCTGATCGCTCTGATCACGGACACGCTGATCAGCAGGAGGACGATCAGCACGGCCACCACGGTGACACTCCACCGCTTCACCACCGGGAGGTCCCACATGCGGGCCCCGCGCGCCGCCTCCTGGACGGTCGCGGCGTACAGGAGCCCACCCACGATGCCGCCCGCAAGGGCTCGCCCGGCGTCGGCCCGGTCCGCGGCGGGCACGACGACGTTGGTGCCCGCCCCGGCGGCCTTCAGCTTGGCCTCGTACCCGCCCACGGAGGCCAGTGTCCCGGGCCGGTCGGGGTCGAGAGCTCCGACCAGCGCCGTCCGCGGATTGACCCTGCGCAGAGCGGGCGGCCGTAAGCGACGACCGGCCCGTGCGGCCTCACCCAGCAGCACCGCGAAGGCGCAGCCGAGCGATGTGTCCTCCACCATGCCCACCACGCCGTCGGCATCGGTCAGGGACCAGAGCGCCGTACTCCTGAGGTCCTGGCCCGCGCCGTCCCAAGCCGCCCGCAGCGACTGCCGGAATCCCTCGTCGCCGCGGAAACCCGACATGATGCGGGGGTCGGGCAGCAGCCCGGGCGGCCCCTCCGGCAGCACTGCGACGGCAAGGGTCCCCCGCACACCGCCGCGTCCGTCGTCGAACAGGACGGTTGCCGTGGCCACCGTACGGGCCTCGGGGAGGGCGCCGTCGAGGGCGAGCAGCCAGGTCAGCGCGGGCAGGGCCAGGTCCCGGTCGGCCTCGGGCACGGTGTCCGTCAGGCGGCGGATCCGGGTGGCGTGACCGGCGTCGGTCGCGGCCCCGAGGGCGAGCGCCGCGGCGTGCTCGCAGCCCACGTGGGCGTGGTTGCCGCGCAGCCACAGCAGTCCTGAGGCCATCTCGCCGGCGCTCTGTCCGGCGTCGCCGACGAGCGCCAGGCCCATGGCCGCGGCGGCCCGGAGCGACTGCGCCGCGGCCGGCTCCTCCTTCAGATAGGGCGCGTGCCCGACCAGGGATCGGACGCTTGACGCCGCGGCCGCCCTCGGCGTCAGCAGCCGGTGCAGAGGCCGGTCCTCGTCCCGCAGTACGCGCAGGGTGGCGACGTCCTCAGCGGCCACGCGCTCCCGGATATAGGCGAACACGGGCTGACCGGGTGACAGCAGGCTGCGTCTGATCTCTTCACGCTCCCTGAGCGGGGGCATCGCGCCCAACAGAGCTGCGATGTCCACCGCGGGAGCAGGCTGGTCACCCACCGCTCGTCTGGCTCCCCCCGACTCGACCCGGCGCAGGCGCCGTGTTGGCCCAGTCACTCAGTGTGGCAGGAGAGAGGCCCTGGCATCAGGTGAACCGTGAGATCACTCCCGCGCCCGGCGTACGACCGATCGGGGGCTCGCCAAGCCACGGAGGTGTGACCTTCGCCGCTCCGCCTGTCAGGGGTGTGCAGCTACGTTACCCATAAGTAGCATGGGCCTGAGCGCGCGCTCAGCGCATCGCAGCAGCAATGCAGTTCCTGACCCTGGAGGAGAGCCATCGTGCCTCGTACCGTCAGGGACGTCGTCTTCGTCGACGGCGTCCGCACCCCGTTCGGCAAGGCGGGCCCGAAGGGCATCTACCACGAGACCCGTGCCGACGACCTCGTCGTGAAGGCGATCCGGGAGCTGCTGCGCCGCAACCCCGGACTCGACCCGAAGAAGATCGACGAGGTCGCCATCGCCGCGACCACGCAGATCGGTGACCAGGGCCTGACCATCGGCCGCACCGCCGGGATCCTCGCCGGTCTCCCGCAGTCCGTGCCGGGCTACTCCATCGACCGCATGTGCGCCGGCGCCCTGACGGCCGTCACCTCGGTCGCCGGTTCCGTCGCCTTCGGCGCCTACGACGTGGCCGTCGCCGGCGGTGTCGAGCACATGGGCCGTCACCCCATGGGCGAGGGCGTGGACCCGAACCCGCGGTTCGTCTCCGAGAAGCTGGTGGACGAGTCGGCCCTGTTCATGGGCATGACCGCGGAGAACCTGCACGACCGTTACCCGCAGATCACCAAGCTGCGCGCCGACGAGTACGCCGTGCGCTCCCAGGAGAAGGCCGCCAAGGCGTACGCCAACGGCAAGATCCAGGCCGACCTGGTGCCGGTCTCGGTCCGCCGCACCTCCCCCGAGGCCGGTGAGACGGGCTGGGGCCTGGTCACCGCCGACGAGCCGATGCGCCCGGGCACGACCCTGGAGAACCTCCAGGGCCTGAAGACCCCCTTCCGCGTCCACGGCCGGGTCACCGCCGGTAACGCGGCGGGTCTGAACGACGGCGCCACCGCCTCGCTGATCGCCTCCGAGGAGTTCGCGCGGGAGAACGGCCTCCCCGTGAAGATGCGCCTGGTCTCCTACTCCTTCGCGGGCGTGGAGCCGGAGGTCATGGGCTACGGCCCGATCCCGGCGACGGAGAAGGCGCTGGCCCAGGCGGGCCTGTCGATCTCCGACATCGGCCTGTTCGAGATCAACGAGGCCTTCGCCGTCCAGGTCCTGGCCTTCCTGGACCACTACGGCATCGCCGACGACGACGAGCGCGTCAACCAGTACGGCGGCGCCATCGCCTTCGGCCACCCGCTGGCCTCCTCCGGCGTCCGCCTGATGACGCAGCTGGCCCGCCAGTTCGAGGAGCAGCCGCACGTCCGCTACGGCCTGACCACCATGTGCGTCGGCTTCGGCATGGGCGCGACGGTCATCTGGGAGAACCCGCACTTCGAGGGGGACAAGTGAGCACCACCGCCGAGCTTCTCAAGCAGGCTTCCGAGCTGTTCCCGGACGAGGTCGTCACGAGTGCGCACGTACGCCACTTCGACCTCCCCCTCGGTGCCGGGCGCTTCGCCCTGATCACCCTGGACAACGGTCACGACCACACCAAGCCGACCACCTTCGGCCCGGCCTCGCTGGCGAACCTGAACACCGCCATCGACCAGGTCGAGAAGGAGGCGGCGGACGGCGAGATCATCGGCGTCGGCATCACCGGCAAGCCGTTCATCTTCGCGGTCGGCGCCGACCTCAAGGGCGTGGAGATCCTCAAGGAGTACGAGCACGCGCTCGCCATCGGCAAGGGCGGCCACGAGGTCTTCAAGCGGCTGTCCGAGCTGGCCGTGCCGACCTTCGCGTACTACAACGGCGCCGCGATGGGCGGCGGTGTCGAGGTCGGTCTGCACTGCACCTACCGCACCGTCTCCGCGGCCCTCCCGGCGTTCTCCCTGCCCGAGGTCTTCCTGGGCCTCGTCCCGGGCTGGGGCGGCTGCACACTGCTGCCGAACCTGATCGGCCCCGAGAAGGCCGTCTCGGTGATCATCGAGAACAGCCTCAACCAGAACAAGCAGCTCAAGGGCAAGCAGGTCTACGAGCTCGGGATCGCCGACGCGATCTTCGAGGGCGCGGACTTCCTGGAGCAGTCGCTGATCTGGACCGCCGCCGTCCTCAAGGGCGAGCTGGAGATCGAACGCCCGGTGATCGACCGCGGCGAGGCCTGGGACCAGGCCGTCGCCAAGGGCCGCTTCATCGCGGACTCCAAGGTGCACGGCGCCGCCCCGGCCGCCTACCGCGCCCTGGACATCATCGCCGCCGCCAAGAACGGCGACCTCCAGCAGGGTTACGACGCCGAGGACAGGGCCCTCGCCGACCTCATCATGGGCGGCGAACTGCGCTCCGGCATCTACGCCTTCAACCTGGTGCAGAAGCGCGGCAAGCGCCCCGCCGGCGCCCCGGACAAGTCCCTGGCCCGCCCGGTCACCAAGGTCGGTGTCGTCGGCGCCGGCCTGATGGCCAGCCAGCTCGCGCTGCTGTTCCTGCGCCGCCTGGAGGTCCCGGTCGTCCTCACGGACATCGACCAGGAGCGCGTCGACAAGGGTGTGGGCTACGTCCACGCCGAGATCGACAAGCTGCTCGGCAAGGGCCGGATCAACCAGGACAAGGCCAACCGCCTCAAGGCGCTGGTGTCCGGTGTGCTGGACAAGGCCGAGGGCTTCGCGGACGCGGACTTCGTCATCGAGGCCGTGTTCGAGGAGATCGGCGTCAAGCAGCAGGTGTTCGCGGAGGTCGAGGCGGTCGCCCCGGCGCACGCCATCTTCGCGACGAACACCTCCTCCCTCTCCGTCTCGGAGATGGCGTCGAAGCTGAAGAACCCCGAGCGGGTCGTGGGCTTCCACTTCTTCAACCCGGTCGCCGTCCTCCCGCTGCTGGAGATCGTCCGCGGCGAGAAGACCGACGACGCCTCCCTGGCCACGGCCTTCGCCGTCGCCAAGAAGCTGAAGAAGACCGCGGTCCTCACCAAGGACGCCCCGGCGTTCGTCGTGAACCGCATCCTGACCCGTTTCATGGGCGAGATCCAGAACGTCATCGACGAGGGCACCCCGGTCGAGGTCGCCGAGAAGGCCGTCGAGCCGCTCGGTCTGCCGATGTCGCCCCTGGTGCTGCTGGAGCTGGTCGGTCCCGCGATCGGGCTGCACGTCTCGGAGACCCTCAACCGGGCCTTCCCGGACCGCTTCACGGTCTCCCCGAACCTCGCGGCCGTCGTCAAGGCGGGCAAGCGCGGCTTCTACGTCTACGACTCCGGCAAGCCGGAGCTGGACCCGGAGGTCGCCGCGCTGCTGAAGCAGGGCGACACCGTCCTGACGGAGGAGCAGGTGCGCGAGCGCGTGCTCGACGCGGTGGCGCAGGAGATCGGCATCATGCTCGACGAGGGCGTCGTCGCCGAGGCCCAGGACATCGACCTGTGCCTCATCACGGGTGCCGGCTGGCCCTTCCACCTGGGCGGCATCACGCCGTACCTGGACCGCGAGGGTGTCTCCGAGCGCGTGAACGGCAAGAGGTTCCTGGCGCAGGGCGTCGCGAGCGTCCCGGCTTAACGCGTTATCCCTGAGGGGGGTGGGCGTACGGTGACAGTCCGTGCACCCGCCCCCCTCTCCGCATGCCGGGCGCCAACAGCGAGGGCATCGACCTCCAGCTCTTCCGCACCGACCACAAGAAGCTCAAGCAGTCCGACGACCGCTCCTTCTACGACGGGCCAGTTGGTGCCGGCAGTTCCCGTCGGGCCACGGCTGGACGCCCGGGGTCGCGGGCACCGCGTCGGCCGAGGCGAACGACACGTCCGTCTTCGTCCGCGGCACCCAGTCGGTGCGGGTGACCAGGAACGGACCGGGTCCGACGCGGGTCAGATCTCCCGCCAGGCCTCCAGGGCGAGCCCCGGCTCGTCCTTGCGCCGGGTGAGCAGCACGGTGCCCGTCGAGGGCGACTGGGAGGCCGCGACGACCTCCCCGTGCTCGTCGAGCGCCACCGACACCACGGTGTCCGCGGGCAGCCGGGGTCCGGACTCGGTCCACCAGGCACCGGCCGGCTCCTGCTCGGTGGGGTACGCGGCGAAGGCCACCCTGCCGCTCGCCGACCGCTGCGCGAGCACGGTGCAGTCGTGCCCCTCGATCTCACACCGTACGGCGGCGACCGGGCCGGGGCCGGCGGACGTGAGGAGGGTCGTCGGCTTCTCACCGGGACGCCAGGCGCACAGGTCGCCCGAGGTGTCGGTGAAGAAGAGGGTGGTGTGCTCGGCGGACGTGGCGAGCGCGCGCAGGGTGCCCGGGCGCACGGGTGCGTCGACACCCTCGGTCCGCACCGGCCGCTTCCCGTCCCCCTCCTGCCGCCAGTGCAGGATTCCGCCGGGGGCGGCGGCGTACAGCTCCACCAGCCCCGACTCCCCCGTCACGGCGGCCAACTCGCCCTCGACGTCGACCCCTTCGAGGTTCTGCCAGGAGCTCCAGCCGCCCTTGACCTTCTGGTTGCGCAGGCTGACCCCGCCGTTGCCGTTCCGGACGAAGACGTAGCCGCGCCCCGCGCCGTCGACGGCGACGGCCGGCGGGCCCGTCCGATCGCCCTTCCGGTCCGGGTGTCCGATCGGGACCCAGTCCAGGGCCGCGAGTCCGGGCCGGAAGTGTGTGGAGTGCACGAGCCCCGACTCCCCGGGCACGGTGGGCCGCCAGGCGGCCAGGTGGGCGTACCCGTCCGGGCCCTGGCCGATTGCCGCGCCCGGGTGCAGCTTCTGGCTGCCGCCGACGGTGCGGGGGACGTCCTCCCAGGGGCCGGCGGGGCCGCGTTCCGCACGGCACAGGACGGCGTCGCCGGAGGGCAGGTAGACGGTGAGGCGGCCGTCGCGGCCGCGGAGGAGCCAGTCGCCGTTCACCTGTTCACTTTATGCGGACGGCGGGGCCCGGCGCGCCGCCCGGCCCCGCCGTGCGGCCATCTGCCGTGCGACCCTGGCCACATGAACGCCCATACGCCTGTTCTGGTCGTCGTCGACGCGGCGAACGTCGTCGGGTCGGTGCCGGACGGCTGGTGGCGGGACCGCCGGGGTGCGGCACAACGGCTGCGGGACCGGCTGGCTGCGGAGGGGGTCCCCGCCGTCTCCGGCCCGGTGGAGATCGTCCTGGTGGTGGAGGGGGCGGCGCGGGGAGTGGAGTCCGTGCCGGGGGTACGGGTGTCCTCGGCGCCGGGCAGTGGAGACGATCACATCGTCGAGGTCGTCGCGGCGGCCGGCGACCGTTCGGTCCTGGTGGTCACGGCGGACCGGGAGCTGCGCAGGCGGGTCGGGGAGCTGGGGGCGGAGGTGGCGGGGCCGCGGACAGTTCGTCCCTAGGGGCTGGGCGTCGGGGGTGGCCGGGGGTCCGTGAAGGACGACGCAAGGAGACGTGTCCGAGGGGACATGTCGGGGGGCGTCCGCCCGCAGCGGTCGGCGCGTCAACGGGGAGTCGGTCGGCGTCCGACCCCGTCGCGCCGTTCCGAGGACGGACACCCCCCGGCGCGGCCCCGACTCACCCCCCGGCGGAAGGCGAAGCCACAGCCGCAGCCGTCTACGGCGTCGGCGTGCCACCACCCACGGTCGGCTGCTCCTCTCCCGGCTCGCGGCGCGCCAGGCGGCTGTGCGTGCGTCCGTACAGGAAGTAGAGGAGGAAGCCGGCGGCCATCCAGATGGCGAAGCGGACCCACGTCTCGGCGGGAAGGTTGATCATCAGCCACAGGGACGCGCAGACCGACAGGATCGGGATCACCGGCACCCACGGGGTGCGGAAGGCCCGGGGCAGGTCGGGGCGGGACTTGCGGAGGATGATCACACCGATGGCGACGACCACGAAGGCGAACAGCGTGCCGATGTTCACCAGCGCGGCGAGCTCGGTCAGCGGCGTGAACCCGGCGAGGATCGCGATGATCACGCCGAGCAGGATGGTCGGCCGGTGCGGCGTCTTGAACCGCGGGTGGACGCGCGAGAAGAACCGCGGCAGCAGCCCGTCCCGGCTCATCGCGAAGAACACCCGGGTCTGGCCGAGCAGCAGGATCATGCAGACCGTCGTCAGGCCGACCGCGGCGCCGAAGCTGATGAAGCCCGCGAACCACGGATGCCCGGTCGCCTTGAACGCGTCGGCGAGCGGGGCGTCGACGGACAGCTGGCTGTAGTGCTGCATGCCGGTGACGACGATCGACACGAGGACGTACAGCGTCGTGCAGATCAGGAGGGAGCCGAGGATGCCGCGGGGCATGTCGCGCTGCGGGTTCTTGGTCTCCTCGGCGGCCGTGGCCACGACGTCGAAGCCGATGAAGGCGAAGAACACGACCGAGGCGGCGGTGAAGATGCCCATCACGCCGAAGTTGGAGGGAGCCCAGCCGAACATCAGCTGGATCAGCGGGGAATCGAGACTGGAGCCGGCCTCGACGGGCTTCTCCTTCGGGATGAACGGGTCGTAGTTCTCGCCCTTGACGAGGAACGCGCCCGCGATGATCACGACGAGGACGACCGTCACCTTGATGGCGACGACCAGCGACGTGATCCGCGCCGACAGCTTCATGCCGAGCACGAGGATGCCGGTCAGGACGAGGACGAGCACGGCGGCCAGGATGTCGAAGCCGAAGGCGTCGGCGCCCTCCCGGCTGCCCAGGCCCGCGGGCATCTGCCAGCCCGCGTTGTCCATGAGTGACTGGATGTAGCCCGACCAGCCGACGGCCACCACCGCCGTGCCGAGCGCGAACTCCAGGACGAGGTCCCATCCGATGATCCAGGCGGGCAGTTCACCGAGGGAGGCGTACGAGAACGTGTAGGCGGACCCGGCGACCGGGACCGTGGACGCGAACTCGGCGTAGCAGAGGGCGGCCAGGGCGCAGGCGATGCCGGCCGCCACGAAGGCCAGAGCCGTCGCGGGACCGGCGTTGTCCTTGGCGACGGTGCCGGTGAGTACGAAGATGCCGGTACCGATGATCACACCGACGCCGAAGACGGTCAGATCCAGCGCCGACAAGGACTTCTTGAGCGCGTGCTCTGGCTCCTCGGTGTCGAGGATGGACTGCTCGACCTTCTTCGTCCGGAAGAGGGTACTGCTCACGGGGTACCTCCCACGCTTGTCGTCCTCGACATGATCGAGAGGGGGCACCATCCGTATGCCCTGGCAGGGGAGGATTCACGCCAATGGGCCGGTTTCACCACCCTTCACGGTGGTGAAACCGGCCCATTCAGCGGTGTCAGTCGCGCGCGGACTCCACGGCGTCCGAAGGGGAGCGGTCATAGCGGCCGTCGAGGCGGGCGACCAGCCCGGTCACCTGGCGGGCGATGTCCGGCGCGGTGAGCCCGATCTCGGCGAGGACCTCGGCGCGGGAGGCGTGGTCGAGGAAGCGCGGCGGGATACCGAAGTCGCGCAGCGGCACGTCGACGCCCGCGTCGCGCAACGCCTGGGCGATCGCCGAGCCGACGCCGCCCACGCGGCTGTTGTCCTCGACGGTGACGACCACGCGGTGCTGCTCGGCGAGCGGGGCCATGGCCTCGTCGACGGGCTTGACCCAGCGCGGGTCGACGACCGTCGTGGAGATGCCCTGCTTGTCGAGCAGGCCGGCGATCTCCAGGCACATCGGCGCGAGGGCACCGACGGAGACCAGCAGGACGTCCGGCCGGTCGGTGCCGGGCTCGCGCAGGACGTCCATGCCGCCGACGCGGCGCACGGCCGGTACGGCGGGGCCGACGGCGCCCTTGGAGAAGCGGACCACGGTCGGCGCGTCATCGACGGCGACGGCCTCCCGCAGCTGCGCGCGCACCTGGTCGGCGTCGCGCGGCGCGGCCAGCCGCAGACCGGGCACGACCTGGAGGATCGACATGTCCCACATGCCGTTGTGGGAAGCCCCGTCGGTGCCGGTGACCCCGGCCCGGTCAAGGACGAAGGTGACGCCGCACTTGTGCAGGGCCACGTCCATCAGGACCTGGTCGAAGGCGCGGTTGAGGAACGTGGCGTACACCGCGAACACCGGGTGGACGCCGCCGGTGGCCAGGCCGGCCGCGGAGACGGCGCCGTGCTGTTCGGCGATGCCGACGTCGTAGACCCGCTTGGGGAAGCGTTTGGCGAACTTGTCCAGGCCGACCGGCTGGAGCATGGCGGCCGTGATGGCGACGATGTCCTCGCGCTCCTCGCCGAGCTTGACCATCTCCTCGCCGAAGACGGACGTCCAGTCGGCGCCGGAGCTGGCGATCGGCAGGCCCGTGTCGGGGTGGATCTTGCCGACGGCGTGGAAGCGGTCCGCCTCGTCCTGGAGGGCCGGCTGGTAGCCGCGGCCCTTCTCGGTGAGGCAGTGCACGATGACGGGCCCGCCGAACCGCTTGGCCTTGGCCAGCGCGGACTCCAGGGCCTCCAGGTCGTGTCCGTCGATCGGCCCGACGTACTTCAGGCCGAGGTCCTCGAACATGCCCTGCGGGGCGATGAAGTCCTTCAGGCCCTTCTTCGCGCCGTGCAGGGTGTCGTAGAGCGGCCGTCCGACGACGGGCGTGCGCTCCAGGACCTCCTTGGTGCGGGCGAGGAAGCGCTCGTAGCCGTCGGTGGTGCGCAGCGTCGCCAGGTGGTTGGCGAGGCCGCCGATGGTCGGCGCGTAGGACCGCTCGTTGTCGTTGACGACGATGACGAGCGGACGGTCCTTGGCGTCGGCGATGTTGTTGAGCGCCTCCCAGGCCATGCCGCCGGTCAGCGCGCCGTCACCGATCACGGCCACGACGTGGTCGTCGCGCTCCAGGATCTGGTTGGCCTTGGCGATGCCGTCGGCCCAGCCGAGGACGGTCGAGGCGTGCGAGTTCTCGATGACGTCGTGCTCGGACTCGGCCTGTGAGGGGTAGCCGGACAGGCCGCCCTTCATCTTCAGCTTCGAGAAGTCCTGACGGCCGGTGAGCAGCTTGTGGACGTAGGACTGGTGGCCGGTGTCCCAGAGCACCTTGTCCTTGGGCGAGTCGAAGACCCGGTGCAGGGCGATGGTGAGCTCCACCACGCCGAGGTTGGGGCCGAGGTGACCGCCGGTCTTGGAGACCGCTTCGACGAGGAAGCTGCGGATCTCCTCCGCCAGCTGGTTCAGCTCCTCCAGGTTGAGCCGGTCCAGATCGCGCGGTCCCCTGATACGGGTCAGCAGCGGCACCCGTGCCTCCTTGCAGTAGAGCTGTTGCCGGGCTTGTCGAGTCTAATGTTCCGCCTTCGCGGGCGGCGCCGAGGCTGTGCGTCGTACGTCACGCGTTCGGCTCTACCCATGGTGCGCCACGCCTACGACACAGCTGTGCCCGGTACCTGAGAGGTACCGGGCACAGCGGGTGTCCGCCGGAGCTACGCGCGCCCTGCGGTCTTCTGCGTCTTACGGGTGACGGCGTCGATGACGACCGTGGCCAACAGCACACCACCGGTGATCATGTACTGCACCGGGGAGGCGATGCCCTCCAGCGCGAGGCCGTACTGGATCGACACGATCACGAGCACACCGAGCAGTGCGTTCCAGGTCCGTCCACGGCCGCCGAACAGCGACGTGCCGCCGATGACCGCCGCGGCGATCGCGTTCATCAGCAGGTCACCGCCGCCGGCACCCTGGTTGGCCGCGGCGATCTTCGAGGCGATGAACAGGCCGCCCACCGCCGCGAAGGTGCCGGAGATCGCGAACACCGAGATCCGGACCATCTCCACGTTGATGCCGGCCCGGCGGGACGCCTCGACGCTGCCGCCGAGCGCGAACACCTTCCGGCCGTACGCCGTGCGCCGCAGCACGAAGTCCGTGACCAGCAGCACCGCGATGAAGATCACCACGGCGAGCGGCAGGCCCTTGTACTGGTTGAAGACGATGGCGACGGTGAAGGCGAGCACCGCCAGCAGCACGGTCCGCACGATGGTCTCGCTCAGCGGCCGCGACGGCACACCGGCAGCCTCGCGGCGCCGGTTGCCGAGGAAGGAGCTGAGGAAGAACCCGGCGGTCACCACCGCGGCCAGACCGTACGCGGCGGCCACGTCGGAGAAGTAGTAGCTGGTCAGCTGGGCGACGACCCCGTCCGGGTCGAGGTTGATGGTGCCGTTGTCGCCGAGGATCTGGAGCATGAAGCCGTTCCAGAACAGCAGACCGGCCAGGGTGACGGCGAAGGCGGGCACGCCGATCTTCGCGAAGAAGAAGCCGTGCAGCACGCCGGCGACCGTGCCGGTGAGGATGGCCAGCACGAAGGCGAGCCACTCGTTCATGCCGTTGGTGACGTTCAGCACCGCGAAACTCGCGCCCGCCACACCGGAGACCGAGCCGACCGACAGGTCGATCTCGCCGAGCAGCAGCACGAACACGATGCCGACGGCGATCATGCCCGTGCCGACCATGGCGACGGACATGTCGGACAGGTTGCCCGCGGTGAGGAAGTTGGAGTTCAGGCTCGTGAAGATGAGCCAGATGATGGCGAGGCCGATGACGACGGGGATGGAGCCCAGGTCGCCGGACTTCATCTTCCGCTTGAACTCGCTGACGTAGCCCTTGAGGCCCTGCTCGCGCACCAGCAGCCGGGGGTCGACCACCGTGACGGCGGCCTTGGCCGCCTCGGGGTTCTCCACGACGTGGTCGTCCGGAGCCGCGGAGGTCTTGTCGATGCTCACTTGGAAACCTCCCCGTTCGTGCGCGCCGCACGGCGGGTCACGGCGTTGTCGGTGGCGCCGGTGATGGCGGAGATGATCTCTTCCTGCGAGGTCGACTTGACCTCGAAGACGCCGTTGTTGCGGCCGAGGCGCAGCACGGCGACCTTGTCCGCGACGGCCTTCACGTCGGCCATGTTGTGGCTGATGAGGATCACGGCGTGGCCGCGCTCGCGCAGCCGCTCGACCAGGTCGAGGACCTGCGCGGTCTGCTCGACGCCGAGGGCGGCGGTGGGCTCGTCGAGGATGACCAGCTTGGGCTCGCCGAGCATGGATCGGGCGATGGCCACGGTCTGGCGCTGACCGCCGGAGAGCGAGGCGATCGGGATGCGCACGCTGGGGATGCGGATCGACAGCGTGTCGAGCAGCTCGCGGGAGCGGCGCTCCATCTCCACCTCGTCCAGGACGCCGCGCTTGCGGATCTCCCGGCCCAGGTAGAGGTTGCCGACGACGTCGATGTTGTCGCACAGCGCGAGGTCCTGGTAGACGGTCGCGATGCCCAGGTTCTGGGCGTCGTGCGGCTTGTTGATCTGGACGGACCTGCCGTCCCATTCGATGACACCCTCATCGATGGGGTGCACGCCGGCGATCGTCTTGACCAGCGTGGACTTTCCGGCTCCGTTGTCGCCGACCAGGGCGACCACTTCACCGGCGTGGACCTCAAGCTCTACGTCGGTGAGCGCCTGAACGGCACCGAACCGCTTGGAGACCCCGCGCAACGCCAGCACGGGCGTAGCGGACACGTGAACCATCTCCTTCGCCGCCTGACCCGGCGGGAGGTTGTGCAGAAGGGGTGGGGAGGAGTGATCACTCCGGCGCCCCGCATAGCTTGCGGGGCTGATGTGGCGGGGCGCCGGAGGAACTCGGGGGCGGCCTGTCCCCGCACGGAGTCACGGGAGTCCGGTCCGGACTCCCGTGCCCTCAGGGGACGTGGCGGCTTCTTAGTTGAGGCCGATCTTGTCGCAGGCGGCCTTGTACTTGCCCGTGCAGATCTCGTTCACGGTGTAGATGCCGTCCTTGATGACGGTGTCCTTGATGTTGTCCTTCGTCAGCGAGACGACCGGGACGAGGACGGAGGGGATGGCCTTGGTGGTCGGGCTGTCGACCTTGTCCTTGGCGATCGAGTCGAGCGACTTGCCCTGGGCGAGGGCGACGGCCATCTCGGCCGCGACGTCCGCCTCCTGCGGGTAGGGCTTGTAGACGCTCATGTACTGCTCACCGGTGACGATGCGCTGCACACCGGCGAGTTCGGCGTCCTGGCCGGTGACGGGGATGTCGGCGATGCCGGCGGCCTTCAGGGCGGTGATGATGCCGCCCGCCATGCCGTCGTTGGCGGAGTACACGCCGACGATCTTGTCCTTGCCGAGGGCGGAGATGGCGCCTTCCATGTTGGAGTTGGCGTTCTCCGGCTTCCACTCCTTGGTGTCGTACTCGCGGCCGACCTTCACCTTGCCGTCGAGCACGGAGTGCGCGCCCTTCTTGAACTGGGCGGCGTTCGGGTCGGTGGAGGACCCGTTCATCATGACGATCTGGCCGTCCTTGGCCTTGTCACCCAGGGCCTTCAGCAGGGCCTCGCCCTGGGTCTTGCCGACGGTCTCGTTGTCGAACGAGGTGTAGGCGTCGATCGGGCCCTCGGCCAGGCGGTCGTAGGCGACGACGGGGATGCCCGCGTCCTTGGCCTTCTTCACCGAGCCGGCGATCGCCTTGGAGTCGACAGCGTCCACGATCAGCACGTCGACCTTGTTGGTCACCATCGTGTCGACCTGCTGGTTCTGCGTGCTGGCGTCCTGCTTGGCGTTGGCGTAGACGACCTCGCCCTTGCCGTTGGTGAGCTCCTTGACCTTCTCCTCGATGAGGGGGCGGTCGAACTTCTCGTAACGGGCGGTCGCGTTCTCGGGAAGGAGCAGGCCGACCTTGATGTCGTCGCCCTTCTTGGCGGACCCGGTGGAGTCGGCGTTGTCGCCCGACTCCTTGGCGCTGCCACAGGCAGCAAGCGAAACAGCCATCGCACCGGCGGCAATAGCGACAGCGGCGCGACGCATACGCGTGTTCACTTCAGAAACCTCCCTGACGAGGCCGCGACATTGCGGCCGAGGTGGCTGGAAGTCAACTCGGCCACACGTGCGACGTCAAGAAGTAAATCCTTAACGAGATGGCAACGGTGCCATCCGTTCTCTAAGTGAAGGCAGGAGTGACTGCCTTCAGCGCACTGGGAGCCGTCCCATCCAAAAGGGTCGAATCACCCATCTCGCTGAGGGCGAGGGCGAGCGCTCCGAGCACTTCCGCACGGCCTCCGAGAGCACCGGGGAGAACGGACAACTGGCGTGCCGCGCTGGGGATGGCGTAGCGGCCGACGGACTCCCGGATCGGCCCGAGCACCAGCTCACCGGCCTCGGCGAGATCACCGCCGAGGACCACGCGGCTCGGGTTCAGCAGGTTGCAGAGATTGGCCACTCCACTGCCGATGTGGCGGCCGACGTCGGCGATCACCCGACGGCAGCCCGGATCTCCGTCCCGCGCCAGCCGTACGACGCCCTCCATGGTCAGATCGGTGCCGTGACTGGACTGGAGGAGCGGGAGCACGTAGCGCGCGGCCGCGAAGGTCTCCAGGCAGCCGCGGTTCCCACAGCGGCAGACGGGGCCGGACTCATCGAGTGTAATATGCCCGATTTCTCCTGCGGTGCCGCCGGGGCCGCGGTAGATCTTGCCGCTGATCACCAGGCCGGCGCCGACGCCGCTGGCGACCTTGATGTAGGCCAGGTCGCGGACGCCCCGGCCGCTGCCCCAGACCATCTCCCCCAGGGCGCCGAGGTTGGCGTCGTTGTCCACGTGCACGGGGACGCCGAGGCGGCCGCGGAGTTCCTCGGCGGGCTTGGTGCCGGTCCAGCCGGGGAGGATCGCCGTCGAGCCGAGGGTGCCGGATTCGACGTCGATGGGGCCGGGGACGCCGAGGCCGACGCCGGCGATCTTGGAGCGGTCCACGCCGGTGGCTTCGATCAGGCGGGTGACCAGCTGTTCCGCGCGGTCGAAGCCCTGGGTCGACGAGGCGTCGACGTCCAGCGGCTCGGACTCCTCGGCCAGGACCTGGTGGGCGAGGTTGCCGATGGCGACGCGGAGGTGGGTGTGGCCGAAGTCGACGCCGATGACGATGCCGGCGTCGCCGCTCAGCGACACGCTGCGGGCCCTGCGGCCGCCGGCGGAGGTCGGCGTGACCTCGACGGTGCCGCCGTCCTTCAACTCCCGGACGATGTTGGAGACCGTCGCCGCGGACAGGCCTGTCGTCCGCGCGATCTCGGCCTGGGTGAGGGAGCCCGCCAGGCGCACGGCTCGTACGACCCGCTCCAGGTTGGCTCGGTGCAGCGATGACTGCGACCCCGGAGTCTCCACGACGACCTCCTGCGCACGGGGCCGCTTCGATGAGACCCCGTCTATGTCCAACTAGTGAACTCTAAGCTGAGCCGTTCGGGTTGCCTCCCGTCAAGAGGTTGAACTGATTCCGGGGTGTGCGCGGGTCGTCGCGGAGCGCTATGTGGGGGTACGCGCTTTCTGCCTGCGGCGGCCTGCGCGGCTGTTCGGGGGTACGCGTCTTCGCCTGCCGCCGGGTGGTGGGCCGGGGCCGCGCCGGGGGGTGTCCGTCCTCGGAACGGCGCGA
>NZ_WWIC01000028.1:0-234 GCF_009872555.1 Streptomyces sp. SID5643 | reverse complement strand
CTGGGTGATCATGGGGCCGACGTCGGTGCGCTCGTCGAGGGGGTCGCCGGTGCGCAGCAGCATGGTGCGGGCGACGAAGGCGTCGCGGAAGCGTTCGTAGACCTCGGCCGCGATGAGGATCCGCTGGGTGCCGATGCAGTTCTGGCCGGCGGCCCAGAACGCGCCGGAGACACAGGAGGCGACGGCCTCGTCCAGGTCGGCGTCGTCCATGACGATGACCGGGGCGTTGCCGCC
>NZ_WWIC01000249.1:0-113826 GCF_009872555.1 Streptomyces sp. SID5643 | reverse complement strand
CTGCCCGCCGCCGACGCCGAGCTGTTCGCCGCCGCCGTGGCGGAGACCGCGGCGGCCCTCGCGCCCCTCGGCGGTGCCGCCCTGCTGTGGGGCGAGGCCCCCGCCTGCGTCTGCGAACTGCGCTCGGCCCGGCGCCTCGACGACCCGCTCGCCGGCTTCGTCCCGCCGGCCGCCGGCCCCGAACCGGGGCCGGGGCTGTGGTACGCGCGTCAGGTCTGCGCCTATGTCGACATCCGCGACGACGCCGGGGGAGCCACCGTCCGCCTCCAGTACGCATAGCCTCCGGGGGGCTTCCACCTGCACAAGCAGGTAGGGGATCGGGTAGTCCTCCCCCTGCGCAGGACCGCCCCCGGGGACCACCCTGGACCCATGCTGCAACTCTCCGGGCGGCACCTCCCCGACCCCGACGCCCGCTACGGCCCGTTTCCGCAACCACCGCTGGGAGCAGGCCACCTGCGGGTCGAGTACGCACCCCGGCCCGCCGCCGTGCGCGAGGCACGCGCGGAGGTCCGCAGGCAGTTGGAGGGGTGGGGGCTCGCCGAGCGCGGTGAGGTCGCGGACGTGGCCGAACTGCTCGTCGGGGAACTGGCCACGAACGCCCTGGTGCACGCCGGGAGCCGCTTCCGGCTCACGCTCTTCGCCGCGCACGGCGTGCTGCGCTGCGAGGTCGCCGACGGCGAGCGCCGCGTGCCGCGGGTGCTGGACGCGGGCGCCGCCGGGGAGAGCGGCCGTGGAATGTTCCTGGTGGACGCACTCGCCCAGCGCTGGGGCTGCCACCGGGACGGGCCGGGCAAGACCGTGTGGTTCGAGCTCGGCACGTGCGGGGCGGACGGCTGTGGTCGGCGACAGCCGTGACGCCGCCGCTGGGCCTGACCGGGCAGGGTGTCCTACGGGCATCGGGTGAAGATCCGGTCAGGCCCTCTTGTCCCGCGGGCGCCTTTGGGCTTACTTGACCTGCATGGCGGACACCACGGGAAACACCACGGACCATGAGGCTCCCCAGCCACCCCCCATGCGCAAGGCGAGCTGGAAGTACATCGGCCCGGGCATCGTCGTCGCGGCGACCGGTGTCGGCGCCGGTGACCTGGTCGCGACGCTGATCGCGGGCAGCAACTTCGGCTACACCCTCCTGTGGGCAGCGGTCATCGGCTGCCTGGTGAAGATCTCCCTGGCCGAGGCTGCGGGCCGCTGGCATCTGTCCACGGGCCGCACCCTGTTCGACGGCTGGGCCAGCCTCGGCCGCTGGACGACGTGGTTCTTCGCGGTCTACGTCGTCGTCTGGGGCTTCGTCTACGGCGCGGCGGCGATGTCGTCGAGCGCGCTGCCGCTTCAGGCGCTGTTCCCCGACGTGATGGACCTCAAATGGTGGGGCATCGCCTGCGGTCTGGTCGGGCTGGTCTTCGTCTGGTTCAACAAGTACGCGGTGTTCGAGAAGGTCATGACGGTCCTGGTGGGCATCATGTTCGTGGTGACGGTCTACCTGGCGATCCGGGTCACGCCGAACATCCCCGACGCCTTCGCCGGACTGCTGCCGGTCCTGCCGGACGAGAAGGACTCGATCCTCAACACGCTGGGCCTGATCGGCGGCGTGGGCGGCACGATCACGCTCGCGGCGTACGGCTACTGGGTCAACGCCAAGGGCTGGACCGACACCGGCTGGATGAAGGTCATGCGGCTGGACAACCGCGTCGCCTACGCCACGACCGGCATCTTCGTCATCGCCATGCTGTTCGTCGGCGCGGAGCTGCTCCACTCGGCGAACATCGCCATCGCGAGCGGCGACAAGGGCCTCATCCAGCTGGGCGACATCCTGGAGGAGGAGTACGGCTCGGCCACGGCGAAGTTCTTCCTCATCGGCTTCTTCGCCACGTCCTTCACCTCGCTGATCGGTGTCTGGCACGGCGTGAGCCTGATGTTCGCCGACTTCGTGGCCCGCCTGACGGGCCGGGGCCAGGCCAAGGGCGAGGAGGTTGCCTCGGGGACGCGCGAGCGCTCCTGGCCGTTCCGCGCCTACCTGCTCTGGCTGACCTTCCCGCCGATGATCCTGCTCTTCGAGGGCCAGCCCTTCCGCCTGATCATCATCTACGGCGTCCTCGGCGCGGCCTTCCTGCCCTTCCTCGCCGGCACGCTGATCTGGCTCCTGAACTCCCCCCGCACGCCCCGCGAGTGGCGCAACGGCCCGGTGAGCAACGTGATGCTCGCCGTCGCGGGGCTGCTGTTCCTGATCCTGTGCGTCAAGCAGATCTGGGACCAGCCGTGGGGGGAGTTCCTCTAGGGCGACGGGACGCCGGCTACGGCAGCGCGTCCACGTGCGGTCCCACGGCGTCGGACCACGCGTTACCGGAGGTGGCGTCCCAGTTGGTCGACCAGGTCATCGCGCCCCGCAGGGCCGGGTACGTCCGCGGCGGCTTGAAGCTGCCGCAGTTGGTGGCCCTGGTCAGACAGTCCAGGGCGTTGTTGACCACGGCCGGCGACACGTAGCCGCCGCCCGCCGCCCGGGTGGAGGCGGGCAGGCCGAGCCCGACCTGGGAGGGGGCCAGGCCGTTCTCCAGCTGGATGCAGGCCAGGGCCGTCAGGAAGTCGACCGTGCCCTGGCTGTAGACCTTGCCGTCGCAGCCGAGCATGGAACCGCTGTTGTAGTACTGCATGTTGACGACGGTGAGGATGTCCTTGATGTTCAGCGCGGTCTGGAAGTAGGAGTTCGACGTCGACTGCATGTCGATGGTCTGCGGCGCCATCGTGATGATCAGCGACGGGCCCGCCTTCGCGGACAGGGCGCGCAGCGCCTGCGTCATGTACGTCGCGTTCAGGCCGTTCTCCAGGTCGATGTCGACGCCGTCGAAGCCGTACTCCTGCATCACGGACCAGACGCTGTCGGCGAAGTTGGCCGCCGAGGCGGCGTCGTTCACGCTCACCGTGCCGCGCTCGCCGCCGACCGAGATGATGACCTTCTTGCCGGCCGCCTGCTTGGCCTTCACGTCGGCCTTGAACCGGTCGACGGTGTAGCCGTTCAGCCCGGCCGAGTCGAGGGTGAACGACACCGCGCCCGGCGTGCTCGTGGCGTCCGCGAAGGACACCGCGATGATGTCGTAGTGGGCGGGCACGTCCGAGATCCGCTGCACGGCCGCGCCGTTGTTGAAGTTCTGCCAGTAGCCGGTCACCGCGTGCTTGGGGAGGGCGGGGCCGGGGCCGGAGGTGTTGTTCGTGGTCCCCGTGACGGCCGCCGACTTCGGCGACTCACCGGCCGCGTTCGTCGCCGTGACCTGGAAGGAGTACGAGGTGGAGGCGGTCAGCCCGGTCACCGTCGCCGAGGTGCCGGAGACCGCCGTGATCTTGGTGCCGTCGCGGTGGACGGTGTAGCCCGTGGCACCGGCGACGGTGTTCCAGGCGAGCGACACCGACGAGGACGTCGTGCCGGAGACGCGCAGTCCGCCCGGTGCGGCCGGGACCGTGGGACCCGGGTCGGTGCCGCCGCCCCCGTCGGGGCCGAAGACCGACACGTCGTCGGCGTAGTAGGCGGCCTGCCCGTACCAGCCGTGCGTGTAGACGGTCACCGAGGTCGTCGAGGCGCCCGTGGTGAAGCTCGTCGACAGCTGCTTCCAGGAGGCGGAGTCCGGGGTCCAGGTGGACACGTCCGTCGTGCCGGTGCCCGTGACGCCCAGGTAGGCGTAACCGCCCCGCACCCAGGCGCCCAGGCTGTACGTCGAGTCGGGCTTCACCCGCACGGTCTGGCTGCACCGGGCGTTGTCCTGACCGGCGGGGGTCGCCCGCAGCGCGGCCGTGCCGGTGCGCACCGGCGAGGAGACCGTCGAGCCGCTGCCCGCCGAGCAGGTCCAGTCGCTCAGGCCCGCCTCGAAGCCGGCGTTCCTGGCGTTGTTGACGTCGGCGGCGTTCGCCTGGCCGACGGTCGTGAGAGTGAGGGCCAGGGCAGCCGTGACGGCACCCGACCAGAACCGCAGGGATCGTTTGTGTGGGGACATGACAAGAAAATGGTCCAGACCAAAGGGGCTGTCAAGAGGTCCAGACCAACCGGTCGGGCATCCGGCCGGTCGAGCGGGAGTCCGCCGTCAACACAGGGCCCGCCGGGTCCACCGCCCGGGACGGCCCAGAGCTCCCCTGGGCCGCCCTTGCGACCGGCAAGATGCTCAACCTGCCCCGTTTTGACGCATCTTGTGCAACGGCAGTTGCTCCCCAGCTACACAAACGCTGTTCTCCGGTCACAGAGCCGTGGTTACAGTGCTGAGGTAGTCACGCA
This sequence comes from Streptomyces sp. SID5643, assembly GCF_009872555.1. Lineage (NCBI taxonomy): Bacteria > Bacillati > Actinomycetota > Actinomycetes > Kitasatosporales > Streptomycetaceae > Streptomyces > Streptomyces sp. SID5643. The sequence continues at coordinate 109,571 of NZ_WWIC01000249.1, read as the reverse complement.
GTGAAGTCGACACGGTGCGCCGGAGTGACACGCGGCGTTCCGACGGGCATGGGGAAACGGGGAGCTGCGCGTGCCAACTGCCATTGCCGTGACCAGCGCCGACATGGCGCTGCCACCACAGGACGAACGCACCCTGCCCGCCGTCGTGCTGCGGGACGTCGAACGACGCCCCCTGGAGCAGGTCCTGGCCGAGATGCAGGCCCTCGTCGAGCACCACGGCCATGTGATCGTGGTCTGCTCGCAGGCCGCGCCCACCGCGGTGCAGCGACGGCTGCACACCCTGCGCTCCCTCATGGAGAGCGACCGGATCGCCCTGTTCCGGCCGGACCTGCCGCCCCTCGGACTGGCCGTCCTGGCCCGCCAGTTACGGCAGCTCGCCTCCTGCGACATCAGCCCCGGCGTGCTCGCCTCCGCCGGCCGGCTGCTCGTCCACTACATCCACGCCGGCGCGCTGCTGGGCTCCGTGGCCCGCCTCGACCGCGTTCCCGTCGGCCTGAAGTCGCACGCCAAGTCCTGGATGCCCGGCAGCCAGTTCGGCGTCCTGGCCCATCCCGAACCGCACCTCGTCCGGATCACCCCCGAAGCCGCGCTCCCCGGCCCCGAGTTCGGTACCTGGATGCTTGTCGCCAAAGGCCAGCTCCCGTCCGACTGGGTCACCACCACCCTCGCCCCCTCCTGGAAGGTGCAGGGGCTGCGCGAGACCCGGTTGCCTGCCGAGTCACCCGGCTGGTGGGGCACCGGCAAGCTCGTCGAGTTCTGCAGCTACCTGCCGGACCTGTCCGTCCTCTACCAGCTGGTCACCTCCGTCCGGCGCAGCCAGTGCCACTGGTGCGGCATCGACGTCATCGGCGACCGGTGCGTGTTCTGCTCGGCCACGCCACCCGTCCACGACAGCCCGCCTCCCAAGCAGCTGGAGAACCGGACGGCCGTCGGGTGAGGCCTGACACCGCTCGTCAGCACTGTTCCGATCCCGCCCGACCGACCGATATTCCCAACGAGGTTGTCCGGTTCATGAACTCCCGTCAGCGCCGCGGCGTGATTCTCCTGCTCCTGTCGGTCGTCTGCGCCCTCGGCGCCTTCGCCGGCGTGCTCTCCGTCATCAGTGACGTGAAGTCGAAGGTCGGCCCCGAGGTCACCGCCTACCGGCTGAAATCCGACGTCCCGCCCTACACCACCCTCAGGACGGGGCAGTTCGAGAAGATCAAGATGCCCGAACGGTGGCTGTCCGGCAACGCGGTCACGGATCTGCGGGAGATCCAGGGCAAGATCGCCGTGACCACGCTGGAAGCGGGCTCCCTGCTCCAGTCGGACATGATCGTCCGCCGGCCGGCGCTCCAGCCCGGTCAGCAGGAGGTCGCCATCATGATCGACTCGGCGACCGGCGTCGCCGGCAAGATCACGCCCGGCGCCGCGGTCAACGTCTACGCCACCTTCGAGGGCGCGCGTGAGGGCGACCCCGATCAGTCGAAGATCATCGTCACCAACGCCAAGGTCCTCGACGTCGGCGAACTGACCGCGCTCAAGCCCGACGAGGGCAACCGTACCCAGCAGCCCACCGACGCCGTCCCGATCACTTTCGCGCTGTCCGCCCTCGACGCCCAGCGCATCACCTACGCCGAGTCGTTCGCCAAGCGGGTCCGGCTCGCCCTCGTCGCGCCCGGCAGCGACACCACCGTCCCCGAGCGGGACCGGACGTACGAACTCGCGAAGGACAAGTGAGAGGCTGCCATGCCCACGAGGATCCTCCCGGCAGTCGGTGACACGGACGCGGTCCGGTCCGTCACGACGCTGCTCAGCCAGCTCCCGGACGCCGAGCCCGTCGCCCCCGTGGTCGACTCCACCCAGCTCATCGACACCCTCGCGCGGCTGGCCGCCGAATCGGTCGACGAGCTGCCGGAGGTCGTGATCGTCCACGAGAGGATCGGCCCGGTCCCCGCGCTGGAACTGATCCGCGAAGTGGCCCTGCGCTTCCCGGCCGTCGGCGTCATCCTCGTCACCTCCGACGCGAGCCCCGGCCTCTTCCAGGCCGCCATGGACTACGGAGCCCGCGGTCTGGTCGCCCTGCCGCTCAGCTACGAGGAACTCGCCAGCCGCGTCCAGGCGGTCGCCCAGTGGTCCGTCGGCGTACGACGGCACCTGGGCGCCGGCGGCGACGTCTTCACCGGCGTCGGCGGCACCGTCGTCACGGTCAGCGGCGCCAAGGGCGGCGCCGGGACCACCCTGACCGCCATCCAGCTGGCCCTGGCCGCCCAGGCCTCCGGCCGCAGCACCGCCCTGGTCGACATGGACCTCCAGACCGGCGACATCGCCTCCTACCTGGACGTCCAGTTCCGCCGCTCGGTCGTCGACCTGGCCGCCATCACCGACATCTCCCCGCGCGTCCTGGCCGACGCCGTCTTCCGCCACGACTCCGGCCTCGCCCTGCTGCTCGCCCCCGCCGAAGGGGAACGCGGCGAGGACGTCACCGACCGCGCCGCCCGGCAGATCGTCAGCGCCCTGCGCTCGCGCTACGAGGTCGTCGTCATCGACTGCGGCGCCCAGCTCGGCGGCGCCGGGGCGGCGGCCGTGGAGATGGCCGACCGGGCCCTGCTGATCACCACGCCGGACGTGGTCGCCGTACGGGGCGCCAAACGGGCCTTGCGGATGTGGGACCGGCTCCAGATCCGCAAGGCCGAGGAGACGACCGTCGTCGTCAACCGGCACAGCCGCGCCACGGAGATCCAGCCGCCCCTCATCCAGAAGATCACCGGCACGGCCGTCGCGGCCACCGTCGTCCCCGCCAACTTCAAGGAGCTCCAGAGCGTCGTGGACGCGGGGCGGATCCACGAACTGGAGAACAAGAGCTCGGTCAAGCAGGCCCTGTGGGGCCTGGCGGGGGAGCTGGGGCTGGTCAAGGCCGTGGACGGCGGCCACAAGGGGGGCCGCGGGCCGGTAAGCTTCCGGCGCAGGAGGGAGTCGTGACCATGCGCTCGGTTCTCGCACCCCCGGCCTTACGGGACCGGGGCCAGGTCACCATCGAGTTCCTCGGCATGACCCCGACCATCATCGTGACGCTGATCGCGCTGTGGCAGGTCGTCCTCGTCGGCTACACCTTCACGCTCGCCGGCAACGCCGCGGACGAGGCGGTGCGGCAGGCGACGGCGGCGGAGCCGGGCGCGCGGCAGGGCGCGTGCGAGGCGGCGGGGCTCAAGCACCTGTCGGAGGCGTGGCGCTCGGGCGCCGAGGTGACCTGCGGCGGCTCCGGCTACGTCACGGCCGACGTGAACCTCCAGGTCCCGATTCTCTTCCCGGGCACGCTGTCCTTCCCGTTCACGGTCCACGGCCACGCCGGCGCGGTCGAGGAGGCGGACTGAGATGCCGTACGCACGCAAGGCCCGCGACCGCGGCCAGGTCGCCATCGAGTACATCGGCTTCCTGCCGATCCTGCTGATCGTCGCCCTGGGGGCCGTGCAGCTCGGCCTGATCGCCTACACGGCCCAGCAGGCGGGCACGGCGGCCAGGACGGGGGCGCGCAGTGCGTCGCTGGAGGGGCCGCACGAGGCGGACTGCCGGGCGGCTGTGAGCAGTTGGCTGGCCGACCGGACCAGCTGCCCCGCCTCCTTCGGCGCGGACGAGGTGACCGTGACGGCCACCGTGCAGATCCCGTCCCTCGTGCCGGGCTGGGACTTCGACCCGGCCGTCAAGACCGCGACGATGCCGCTCGACCACTGAGCACCGAGCTAGGAGCACCGCACTCATGAGCCTGCGAGCACGCATCAACACCCCCGAGGAGAACGGCAACCGGGGCGAGGACGGCCACATGGTCGCCTCCTACCGGGCCAAGCTCCTGGAGGAGATCGACCTCGCGGAGATGAGTTCCCTGGCCGCCGCCGAGCGCAGGGCACGGCTGGAGCGCGTGCTCGGGCACATCATCAGCCGTGAGGGCCCGGTCCTGTCAACGGTGGAGCGCTCGCAGCTGATCCGCAGGGTGGTCGACGAGGCGCTCGGCCTCGGCATCCTGGAGCCGCTCCTGGAGGACGCGTCCATCACCGAGATCATGGTCAACGGCCCGGACGCGATCTTCGTGGAGCGCGGCGGCCGGGTCGAGCAGCTGCCGTTGCGCTTCGCCTCCAACGACCAGCTGATGCAGACCATCGAGCGGATCGTCTCGACGGTCAACCGCCGCGTGGACGAGTCGAACCCGATGGTCGACGCCCGCCTGCCCTCCGGTGAGCGCGTCAACGTCATCATCCCGCCCCTGTCCCTGACGGGCGCCACCCTCACCATCCGGCGCTTCCCGCGCTCCTTCACGCTCCAGGAGCTGATCGGCCTCGGCTCGCTCGACGAGCCCATGCTGTACCTGCTGGCGGGCCTGGTGCAGGCGAAGTTCAACATCATCGTCTCGGGCGCGACCGGCACCGGGAAGACGACCCTGCTGAACGCCCTGTCGGGCCTCATCCCGCAGGGCGAGCGCATCATCACCATCGAGGACTCCGCCGAACTCCAGCTCCAGCAGCCCCACGTGATCCGCCTGGAGTCGAGGCCTCCGAACGTCGAGGGCAAGGGCCAGGTCACGATCCGCGACCTCGTCCGCAACTCCCTGCGCATGCGCCCCGACCGGATCGTCGTCGGTGAGGTCCGCGGCGGCGAGTCCCTCGACATGCTCCAGGCGATGTCCACCGGCCACGACGGCTCCCTCGCCACGGTCCACGCCAACAGCGCCGAGGACGCGCTGATGCGGCTTCAGACCCTGGCGTCGATGTCGGACGTGGAGATCCCGTTCGTGGCGCTGCACGACCAGATCAACAGCGCGGTCGACGTCATCGTGCAGCTGACCAGGTTCGCCGACGGGGCCCGCCGCATCACCGAGATCGCCCTGATGGACAGCCACGGCAGCGACCCCTACCGGCTGGTCAGCGTCGCCCGCTTCAACGCCCGGCCGATGACCTCCGACGGCCGTATCCACGGGGCCTTCGAGTACTACCCCCTCCCGCGCCGCACCGCAGACCGCCTCTACATGGCGAGCCAGCCCCTCCCGCAGGCGTTCGGCATCGCCCGGTCGGCGGACCAGCTAGCCACCCGAGAAGCCAGGTAGGACCGACCGATGGAACTGCAACAGCTCATCACGCTCACCACCGGCATCACCCTGCTGACCTGCGTCCTCGCGGTCGTCGGCCTGCACTCCTACGCCATGGGCAAGGCACAGCGGCAGGCGCTGGTCGACCGCCTGTCCGCCACCGGCCAGATCCCGGCGGGTGGCAGGCGCCGCAACTTCCGCGGGATCGACCGCCGTCTGCGGCGCACCAAGCTCGGCAAGAAGCTGGAACTGCGCCTGGCGGCGACCGGCCTGGACATCACCCCCGGCGAGTTCTTCGTCTACATGCTCGCCACGGTCGCGGGCCTGTGGCTGATCGGCCAGGCGGCCCTGGCCCCGTTCTTCGGCCCCCTGGCGGGCCTCCTGGGCATCGGGGTGGCGGTCCAGTTCCTCAACTGGCAGCGGCAGAAGCGCATCGAGAAGTTCATCAACCAGCTTCCCGAGATGGCCCGCATCCTCGCCAACGCCACCCAGGCCGGCCTCGCCCTGCGCACGGCCATCGGCATGGCCGCGGAGGAGATGGAGGCTCCGGCGGGCGAGGAACTCGGCAAGGTCTCCGCCCAGCTGGCGGTCGGCGCCTCGATGGACGACGCGCTGGGCGAACTGGCCGACCGTCTGCCCTCCCGCGAACTGGTCGTCCTCGTCACCACACTGGTCCTGTCCAACCGGGCCGGCGGACAGGTGGTCAGTGCCCTGCGCAACCTGACGGAGACGCTGGAGGAACGCAAGGAGACCCGGCGTGAGGTCCGCACCCAGCTCTCCCAGGTCAGCATGACCTCCTACGCCGTGCCGGTGCTGGGCGTCGGCTCCCTGTTCCTCATGAACGGGGTCAAGGACGGCGCCCTGGACCGCATGACCGGCTCCGCCTTCGGGCAAGGGGCGGTCGTCATCGCCTTCTCGCTCTACGCCGTCGGCTTCGTCCTCATCCGCCGCCTGTCCCGCATCGACGTCTGAAGTCCGGAGGCAACCATGGGACTGCTCCTCGCCCTGCTGATGGGCCTCAGCGTCTGGGGCGTCTTCGCCGGCATCCGCATGTACCGGGCGGAGGCCAAACTGCCCGGCGACCTCGCCCTGGCCCTGGAGGTCGGCTCCACCCGCACCGGCGCGGTCGACTCGGTCATCGACCGCCTGGGCATGCGCTACGCGCCCGCGGTCCTGCGGCTGATGGGCCCCAAACAGGTGGCCAGGTACCGCCGCAAGATCGACCTCGCGGGCAACCCCGGCGGCCTGACGATCGACCGGTACGCGGCGCGGCGGGCGGTCTACGGCTTCCTGGGCGCCGTGGGGTTCCTGGTCTTCCTCATGCGGGGCCAGCTGCTGGTCGCCCTGCTCCTGCTGGCCTTCGGAGCGTTCTGGACGGAGGTCGGCATCTGGTCGGCGATCCGCATCCGCAAGGACGTCATCGAACGGACCCTGCCGGACTTCCTGGACGTCCTGGCGGTCGTGGTGAGCGCCGGCCTCGGATTCCGCCAGGCGCTGGACCGGGTCGCCTCCCGCTACGAGGGTCCCTGGGCCGACGAACTGCGCATCACCCTGCGCCAGATGGACCTCGGCATGAGCCGCCGTCAGGCCTTCGCGGAACTGCGCCGGCGCAACGACTCCGAGCAGGTGGCGATGTTCGTGACGGCGTTGCAACAGGGCGAGGAACTGGGCGCGCCGATCGTCGACACGCTGGTGTCCCTCGCCAAGGACATGCGCCGCACGGACGCGCAGAACGCCCGCCGCAAGGCGGCCCGGGCCGTCCCCAAGGCCACGATGATGATCACGACCTTCATGGTCCCGGCCACGATGCTGCTGCTCGGCGCGGGCCTGATCCTCGGCTCGGGCACGGACTTCGGCTCCGTGACGGGCAAGTAGGGGGAGGAGGCGACGTCATGCCGATGACAGGGGAGCGGACGGGGGAGCGGACCGCGCTGCTGGGGCGTCGCCGTCGCCGTGCCGAGCGGACACCGGAGATCACGACGCCTCCGGCGGGGACGGTGCTGCCGGCGCATGTCCGCACGGGCGCGCCGGACGTACCGGTGACGTCCGTGACGCCCGCGCTGCCACCGGGATGGGAGGCGGCCGGAGGGCCGACGGCGCAGATGAACGGGGGCGGGCGTCGAGAGGCGGAGGCGGACCGGGGCTCTGCGGCGGAGGCCCCTGTGCGGGGGCCGATGCCGACGGCTGACGGCCCACGGCAGCATGCTCACGGTCGCTCTGCCCCCGATGCCGCCGCGCCCCCGCAGGAGCCGCCCGCGCCCGGCGACGACGGCCGCGCGAGCGGCCCGGCCGAAGGCCCGATCCCTGCCACCGGCCCGGCCGGTGCCACGAGCCCCGCGATCGACATCCAGGTCAACGCCCTGCAAGCCATGTGCCGCCAGGTCTTCGGCTTCCGCCTTGCGATGATCGCTCTCGCCACCCCCACCGCCCTCGTCAACGCGAACGACGGCCTCCCCACCCGCCTCGTCGGCGCGGCCGTGGTCGTCACGTTCATGACCTCCTACGTCCTCTTCAGGGACTGGGAACGCTTCGGCCCGCTCCTGTTGCGCCATCCCTCCCTCCTCGCCGCGGACACCCTCTTCGGCGCCCTGCTCCTCATCGCGGCCGGCCCCGACAGCACCCTCGCCTACGTCAGCGTCTGCACCCCCCTCCTGGCGGGCCTGGTCTACGACTGGCGCGGGGCGGCCGTCTTCGCCTCGCTCCAGGCGCTCCTGCTGCTCCTCATCCACGCGGCACAGGAGGACCCGGCCCCCGGCATCACCGAGTCCGCCCTCCTGCCCGGCCTCTGCGTCATCGCCGGAGCCGTCGGTTCCAGCCTGCGCAACCTCATGCTCCGCTTCGGTGCGGCCACCCAGGCCCTCACCACCGTCCAGGCCCGGCTCGCCGTGACGGAGGCCGTCAGCGCCGAACGCGCCCGACTGGCCCGTGAGATGCACGACTCGGTCGCCAAGACCCTGCACGGCGTGGCCCTGGCAGCGGACGGCCTGACCACCTCGGCGAACGCCGACCGCATGGACCCGGCCCTGGTGCGACAGCAGGCGGCTCTGGTCGCCCGCTCGGCCCGCCGGGCCGCCGCCGAATCCCGGGAACTCCTGGCCGACCTGCGCCGCGAATCGGACCCGTCCCAGGCCACGGACGTCCTGGTCGAACTGGCGGCCCGCACCCGTGACTTCAGCACCCGCACCGGCCTGACGGCGGTCTACCGCCCCACCGGCGCCCACACCGTGCCGCCCGTCCCCCCGGCGGTGGCCCGCCAACTCCTCACGATCGCCTCGGAAGCCATGGAGAACGCCCACCGCCACGCCCGCCCCACCCGAGTCGACGTCAGCGCGGGCGTCCACGGCGACCTGCTCCGCATCAGCGTCTACGACGACGGCCGCGGCCTCCCGCCGGGCACCACCCTCGAACAACTGCGCAGAGCGGGCCACTTCGGCCTGGTCGGCATGGTCGAACGCGCGGCCTCCGTGGGCGCCCGCATCCGCATAGGCCGCGGCGGCCACCCCCAGGGCACGGAGGTCCGCGTAGAACTCCCCCTGGCCGCCCTGACCACCCCCACCGCATGACCCCACGACCCGAGAGGAGGCCCCCGATGCCGGACCGGACGCCCCACCCCACCGGCGCCCCGCAGCCGCCACCGCACCATCCGTTCGCCGACCTCCCGCTACCGCCGCCGGCCCAGCCGGCCCGCCGCCTGAGGGTCGTCGTGGCGGACGACAACCCGGTGGTCCGTGCCGGTCTCACCGCCCTGCTCTCCGGCCGCCCGGACATCGAGGTCGTGGCGGAGGCCGCCGACGGCCGTCAGGCCTACGAGGCCGCCCGCCGGCACCGCCCGGACGTCGTCCTGCTCGACGTCCGCATGCCCGGCGTGGACGGCATCTCGGCGCTGCCGTACCTGGTGCAGATCGCTCCCGTGCTGATGCTGACCTACAGCAGGGAGTCGGAGATCGTCCAGGAGGCCCTGCGCCGGGGGGCGGGCGGCTACCTCGTCCACGGCGAGTTCACGGCCGATCAGCTGGTCGATGCCGTACGGGACATCAAGGAGGGCCGGGCCCACTTCACCCCCACGGCGGCGGGCGCCCTGCTGGCCCGACTCCGCCAGGACCGGGCACCGGCTCCGCCTCTGCCGGAGGGTCTTGGCCAGTCGTCGAGTGCGACTGCATACGGAATTTCCACCTCCGCGCAGGCGTATGGGCAGTCTCAAGAAGCCGTACGAACAGGGGGTTTCGATTCCCCTGCCCGCTCGGCCTCGCCCACTTCTTCAGAAAACCTTTCGCAAGTGCAACCGCATGTGGGACAGTCTTCGTCTGGGTGGACGAGTGGCCGCCCGGCCGCTCCCGACAGGGCGCGGTTCCAACTGAGCACGAGGGAGGCGGAGATCATGGACCTCATCGCGTCCGGCATGAACAACCAGCAGATCGCCGCCACGTGCTTCATCAGCGAGAAGACCGTCAAGAACCACATCAACCGCATCTTCGCCAAGCTCCACAGCACCAGCCGCTCCGAAGCCGCCGCGAAGTGGATCGGCACGGCGCCCGACGCACACCGGGGACGGGGGTGACCTCCGGTGACGCGATGGGGGGAGAACCGACGGCTGGGCCCCGGCGATTGGGCCCGGAATTGGGCCCACGGGCCCTCTGGCGGACGGGGCGTTCCGCCGTACGTTCCTCATGTCGAAGGCGACACAGCCGCAACCGGAGGGGAACACCATGAGCGACCTGATGCTGAAGACCGCCGTCGCGACCAAGGTCCGCGTGAACGGCTGGAAGAACACGACGGCCGAGGCGATGCGCCGCCGCGCGGGCGACAGGGGGCAGACGGCGGTCGAGTACCTGGGCATCATCGCGGTGGTGGTGGCGATCGTGTTGGCGATCACGGGTACCAGCATCGGCACGACGATCCTCGACAAGATCACGAATCTGATCAATCGGGTCGGGAATTGACGCGACCTCGCCGGTACGGCGACGCAGGGCAGGCCTTCCCCATCTACATCACGGTGGTGGGGGGCCTGCTCTTTCTTGCGCTCGCCTACTTCGCGGTCGGCCAGGCCACGGTGAATCGAGGAGGCGCTCAGACGGCGGCTGACGCCGCGGCGCTCGCTGCCGCACAGGAAGCCCGGGATCAGCTTGCAGGCGAGTGGATCGAGGCCGTTCTCGACCCCGATCAGTGGCAGGACATCTTCGACGGCGACGTACAACTGGTGGGCGACCCGTGCTCGCGTGCGTATCAGCTCGCCGGACAGAACGACGCAGATGTCCAGGGGTGTTCGGGTACCGGGGTGCCGCTGGGCTACGAGGTCGTCGTGCAGACGCGGAAGACCATGGGAGAGTCCATAGTCCCCGTAACAGCACAGAAGAAGTCGAGCGCCACTGCGACGGCCGTCATCGAGCCTCTCTGCGAGTTCAAGCCGCTTCCCGAGGATGCGGGGGACGACGTGCTCCCTCGCCTCACCTGCGACGGTAAGAACTGGGACCTTAAACCGGACGATCTCACCGAGCTTCCGGAACCCGAGGATCTTTTCGGCGTCCACCTGGCTGACTGAGAAGCGAACGACGAGTGATGAAGGAAGCGGAGAGATGAGCATGCGGTTCACTGAGAGGGCCCGCAGGAGGGTGGTCGCCTTGACCATGGCGGGCGGACTGGCCCTGGGCGCGGTCGGCTGCGGCGGTGGCGGTGGCGACGACAAGAAGCCGGAGACCTCGGCCTCCGCTTCGAAGGGCCGTGGGTCCGCACCGAGCGCTCAGGAGGGCAAGTCCGAGGCGCCGATGACCGAACTCAAGGGCAAAGACGGCTTGCTCCTTCAGATCACGTCCGCACAGCGGGATGCGGGCGGATTCCTCACCGTGGACGGCCAGTTCAAGAACGACGGATCCGGTTCACTGGTGATCCCCTCAGCACTTCGCGGTGACGAGACGGAGATCCTCAAGCACGGCACGTCACTCGGTGGCGCTACGCTCGTGGACTCGAAGGGTAAGAAGCGCTACTACGTGCTGCGCGACACCGACGGACGACCGCTGACCACCACGGGTCTCACCACGATCGAGTCCGGGCAGACCATCCCCGTTTTCATCCAGTTCCCCGCACCGCCCGCGAGCGCAACCGACGTCACCCTCCAGGTGCCGACATTCTCCAGCGGCACCATCAAGATCTCCGGGTGAGGCCGGCCATGAAGACCCCCACGCGCAACCGAACGGCGACTCCACGCCTCGCCCTCGTCCTCACCGCCGCCGGCCTCATGGTCGCTACGAACATCTACGGCGCCGTGTCGGCCCACGCCGACGAAACCCCCGGCGTCCCGCCCGGCACCGAGGCCTCCGCCTCCGCCCCCGTCGAGGTCGACGCCAACGACCCCGACCTCAAGCTGCCCGAGGGCGGCACCCTCGCCGAACCCAAAGTCCTCGACATCAAGCAGGTCGTCGAGGACCAGAGCGGCGACGAACGCCGAGAAGACACCAACGCCGACGTCAAGTTCGCCCTCCAGGCCGAGGTCCTCTTCGGCAAGGACAGCGCGAAACTCGGCGCCGAGGCGAAGGCCCGGATCTCCGCGATCGCCGAGGAGATCAAGACGCAGAACGCGACGAAGATCCGCGTCTTCGGCTTCACCGACAACCTCGGTTCGTCCGCCCACGGCGACGTCCTGTCCCGCAAACGCGCCGACGCCGTACAGAACGTCCTCGACCAGGAACTGACCGACTCCAACGTCACCTACGAGGTCCGCGGCTACGGCGAGCAGTACCCCATCGCCGACAACTCCACGGAGACCGGCCGCAAGAAGAACCGCCGGGTCGAGGTCTCCTTCCCGCGCTCAGAGAGTTGAGTCACCGAAAGTGGGCCCGGGATTGGGACCACGGGCCCACGCGTGAGTGATCGACCTTCCTTACCCTCGGCTCGGTATCCGTCTTGAACAGCCGTTGATCGAGCTGAGCCGAGGTCGCGCATGTCCCCTGCCGGTGACCGGATACCCCCGTTCGGAACAGGGGGTGCACAGAACGGCCCGTCCTGGGAGCGGCGTTCGCCGTTGCCGGAAGAACTGGGCTGGGCGCAGGTACTGCTCTGGGTGCAGTTCGCGCTGACGGCGCTGTACGTGATCACCGTGCTGTCGGTGGTGACGTACTACTCCGGGGAGATCTTCGGGATCCTGGTGTACGACTCGCTGCCCAGCGTGGCCGGGATCTACCTGGCCCGGCGCCTGTGGCGGGGCGGGGTGTGGACGAGTCGAGCACTGATCGCCGTCCAGGCGTGGATCGTGTGGCTGTCGTTCGGCACCCTGATGCACGGTGATCTGCGAGGCATCACGCAGGCGGCGATGCCGGTGGCCGTCATCGTGCTGTTGCGCCGGGCCCGCTCGCGTGAGTGGTTCGACAGCGCTCCCCAGGACAGGGAGGAACGGCGGCCGTTCAGCCTGCCGAGAATGATCCGCTGGCGGCGGGACGAGGGCCAGACCGCGGTGGAGTACGCGGGGCTCATCGCGGTGGTCGCGGCGATCATCGTCGCGCTGTCGGTGGGCGGCCTCGGCGGGCGTATCGCCGACGGCATCCAGTCGGCGGTCTGCTCGGTGACGGGCACGGCCTGCCCCGCACCGCAGGGCGACGGTACGGAGACGGGTGCGGCCGGGGACGACGACGGTGCGCGGCACGACGGTTCGGATACCGGCGCCGGCGGCGACGGCGCGAACGGCGAGACAGGCGCGGGAGGCGACTCGGGCACCCAGGCTGGGGCCGGCGGCCAGGAAGGCACGGGCGCCGACGGTGGTACCGGCGGCAACAACAGCGATGGTGGTCCGGCGTGGTCGACTCGAATCATCACCTATGACGGCGCGGGGACGAACGACACGGTTCCTCTCGCTCCGGGCCCGTTCGACGAGAGGTCGCTCTGGGACGACGTACATGACCAGGAACGCCACGACAGGACCTTCATGGATCATGTCCGGGGCTTCTTCGTGGCCCCGGCCAAGAGCTTTCTGGCCGGCACCATGGACGTCGTCAGCGACCCGGTCGGCTCGATCAAGGACACCTGGAACGGCCTGAAGGGCTACACCACGGACTGGTGGGGTGAAAAGGCCGACGAGCTGGGCGAGGAGTGGGACAAGGGGAACTACGTCTCCTCCGTATGGGGCTGGGTCAACTCGCCCGAGGACTTCGTGTCCGACCTGGCGGTCGATGTGTTCGTCGACAAGGAGAACTGGGAGAAGGGCAACTACGGCGCCTCCATCGGCAACACCGTGTTCGGCGTCATCGGCATCTTCAGCCCGAAGACCATCACGAAGTTCACCAAGCTCAAGAAGCCGGCCGAGGTCGGTGAGTCCCTCGACAAGGCGGCCGACGCAGCCGTCGAGGCGCGCAAGGCAGCCAGGGCGGGCGACTTCGACGGCGCGAAGAAGGCCGCGGACGAGGCGCAGAAGCACGCAGACGAGGCGAAGAAGAAGGCCGAGAAGAACGGCAGCTGCACCATCGCGATCGGGCGCGTCCCCTACCCCTTCGGCGGTGGCGCCAGCCTGCGCGGAGCCCCCGGCACCGGCACAGGCGTTCTGGCGGGCCCGCAGGCCGACCGGATCGTCGTCGCTGCAGGAGGCGGCAAGGAATGCACGGGCGACGACGCCGACGACGCGCGCCAGGCCCAGCAGGAGGCGCTCGACGCCAGGGCCGAAGCAGCGAAGGCCGCGCTGCGGGAGCGGGGCTCTTCGGTGCCTGACGACCAGATCGACGGCCTCGTCAACCGCGCAAAGGACCCTCCGGCACCCGGGGAGATCAGCACGAACGACGCGGCCGACTCGCTCGACGAGATCACCGACCTCGCACGCCGCGGAAACGTCAACGGCGATGCCGCCGCGGCGCTGGAAGGCAAGGTCGCCAATGCCTCCGACGCCAACAAGCTCGCCGAGGCACGCGCGGAGGTGAACGCCGTGCGCCGTGCTGCCGACGACGCGGCACCCGGAACCCACGTGGACGCCGGAGTCGGCGGCAAGATGAACCGCAAGGAGGCTGACCTGGGCAACGGGGAGAAGGTGAGTCTCGACGAGATCCCGGACGCGGACGTGGTCTACAAGGACAGAAACGGCACCGTGCACGTCAAGGAGGTCAAGAACGCCGGTTCGGCCACACGCAAGGCGGACTTCGCCAATCAGGTCGAGAGGCTCAAGAAGTGGGCGAGCAAGGAGCCGGGCCGCAAGGCCACCGTGGAGATCGAGACGGCGGACCGCTGGACGTCGGTCTTCAGCGAGTTCAAGCCCGCCCGGAATGGCAAGCCGGCGAAGGACACCAGAACGGCCGCTGGTGAGATGGCCAAGAACGGAGTGGACGTGAAGGTGGCGGGCCAGGGACTGTCCGCCGACCAGCTCGGCAGGATGCAGCGCGCCATCGACGAGCGGACGGCGGACGGCACGATGGACTGGTCGAAGATGAAGGACCCGGACAGCGCAAAGGCGTACCTGGGCATCGAATGAGACGAACGAGTGGACGACAGCCACGGGACGTGACAGGACGGCGAAGATGAGCGAGTCGGACACGGAGCTGAGTGCCGAGGAGATGTGGGATCCGCAGGTCGCGCGATGGCGGGATCCAGAGGGCGACTACGTCCTGCCCCGCGCCCTTCGCTCCTTGCCACAGCCTTGGGACGAGGGCGACTGGGACCGGATCGGGGACCTGCCGCGCACCGGTGAGCGCGTGGCGGAGGCTCGGCAGGTGGTCACCGAGCTACTGGAGGACCCCGAGTTGGCGCCGGATGTGCCTCAGCCGCCGTCTCCGGGCCTGTTGCGGCACGTGTGGGAGGAGTTCCACCAGGCGGTGGGAGAGAGGATGCCCCGCATGAGCCAGGTGACGTGGGCCGGTGTGGACGAGCTGGTGCGCGAGTGGCGGGGACGGGAGAGGCTGTACCCGCTTCAGCGGCATGTCGCTGATCACGTCGAAGTGGCGATACTCGCCATGATCCCGCGGCTGCGGGACGACACCGCCGACTCAGTGTTCCGCTGGCTGACCCTGGACTCCGACCCCGGCCGTTTCGCCGACTGGGCGGTGGATACGGCCGAGCGCTGCGTGATCGAGGACATCGGCGCGGACGCCGCCATCGAGCTGCTGGGCGCGCTGGGGAGTCCGGAGGCCAGGGCGGCTCTGGAACGCCTGTCGGTGAAGCCGGGCGGTCCGGCGAGTTGGGACAACGCTGAGGCGGCACAGGGGAGGCTCTTCGATCTGGGGAACGGAGAGGCGGAGCGGTCGTAGGCGCGGAAGCTGAAGGAGAAGCTGAAGGAAAGGGCGAGTAGCCTGCTGCTCCAGTTGTTCCGCGTTGCCTCGGAGTCTCCGTTTGGGATGCGCAGCGCGGCCTCGTGGAGGTAGGCGACATAAGGAAGCGGTTCGGCGCCATCGAACGACGGCCACCCTCGCCACACCGGCCCCCGCCTCGCCGCAGCCTGCGAAACCCGCCGCCGCGCGGCCCTGCGGGTCCTGTCCTGCGTGGTGAAGTCCTGCAACGGCGACTGGGGCTTCGGAGACGCCCGCGAACCGGGCGGCGGCACGCGCATGTGGGCGGTGTTGCCCGGGCACGGCGCTCGCGCGTACGCACCCGCATGTGAACCGCACACCACCGAGTGACCGGAAACGGGGGATACCGAGCACCCGCCTCCACCCTCGGCCTGCCCGGCACCCACTCGCCTCCAGCGCCCGCCGGAACCTCCTCCGTGGTGACATGTCACCAAAGGTCGGCGACGCGCCGCGTGCACCGACGCCCTTACACCGGCCCGACTACCTCCACCCGGGCTCCGTTCCGCACCCCCCACTCACTCATCGCCCCGGCCCCGGCCTCCAGCACGTGCCGGGCCCGCAGCCGAGGCATCCCCAGCCGGCCCGGTTGCATGGTCCGCACGGCGACGACCCGCAGGTGACGGTCCAGATAGGCGACATCGATCGGGATACGCATACGGAAGGTGTGCACGCTGTTGGCGGGGGAGAGCAGGATCGCCCCGTCGACGGAGTCCCGCCCCAACAGCCCCTTCGTACGGGCCCGATAGGAGGTGGCGATCTCCAGCCGTACCCGGACGGACGGCCCTTCGCCGTCCCCCCGCACGACCAACTCCCCCCGCCCGTCCCGCCAACGCCGCCCCATCCGGACCCCCTCCGACCGCTCCACTGCCTCTGCCGGCTCTCGGCCCGAACGTATCCGCAGAGCGCAGGCCCCGCATGGGCCCACGACCCATGCCCTTTGCTCGTTCCTGACTGAAACGCCTCCGGCGGCAGGGACGTTGATGCCCGGCCTTGACGCGTTATGCAACCGTTACGACCCGAAGGTGACGGCGAATCGCCGATTTCTCCCCATACACCCCGCGAGTTGACAACCTTCGCCCTGGTGCCGCCGCACCCCGCTGTATAGCTTTGGTTCGCTCAAGAGAAGCCTCGTCACCTCCCGGGAGCCGACCGTGAACCGCCGCCCCACCCTCCTCGCAGCGCTCACGCTGACCGCCGCTGCGGCCCTGACGCTGTCCGCGTGCGGGAGCGACGACCCTTCCAAGGGCAAGGACAACGACAAGATCGCGGGCGCGGACACAGGAAGCGAGGCGTCGGCATCGCCGACCGCTTCCGCCCCGGCGTCAGCGGGCCGACCGAAGATCGAACTGCCGTCGGACCTCTCCTACACCTTCG
Organism: Streptomyces sp. SID5643; assembly: GCF_009872555.1. Taxonomy (NCBI): domain Bacteria; kingdom Bacillati; phylum Actinomycetota; class Actinomycetes; order Kitasatosporales; family Streptomycetaceae; genus Streptomyces; species Streptomyces sp. SID5643. The sequence continues at coordinate 92,891 of NZ_WWIC01000249.1, read as the reverse complement.
ACTGGCCCAAGACAGGGGACAAGGAGAAGGACGCGATCCTGGCTGACAGTGAGCAGTCCATCAAGGCGGTGGACCTGGCGATCGTCAACCAGAACGCGCTCGACAAGCCGTACCTCTACTACTACGAGGGCGAGGCGGCCGCCGGCACGCAGAAGTTCGTTCAGAACTACGTCGATCACAAAGCGGCCATCACCGGCGCATACCGCTTCTACGCTCCGCAGGTGGCTGTCGGCAAAGACGGCTCGGGGTCCCTCAGCTACTGCGAGGACCAGGGCAAGGCATATGTGAAGGACCTCAAGACCAACAAGGCCAAGAAGACCGCGGTCACGGCCAAGAGCTACGTCATCTACCACACGTCGCTCAAGAAGAACGACAAGGGCGTCTGGGTGATCCAGAAGATCGTCTCGCAGAGTGGGAGCCCCAAGTGCCAGCCGTGAAACACCCGTTGAGGACGATCTCCGCGGTGGTCGTAGCCGGTACGTGCTGGTCGCTCCTCGCCCTTCCTGGAGTGGCGACCGCTGACGACACCCTGGGCGGCGACACACAGGGCACCAACCAGGATGCCAACGCTGGCAAAGACGGCACCGTCTCCGTAACCGTAGGCGGCGTCGTCTTCGACCGTTCGAAGAACGGCAGAGGAAACGCCGCCGGCGCGCTCACCTCGTCCACGTCCTGGACCCCGCCCCCCTGCTGGTACGCCCCGAAGTACACGCCCGAGCAGCTCCAGAAGGCCATGGAGCCGGTCTGGGAGGCCGGTTCCACGGGTTACGAGTGGGACGCGAAGCAGCGTGACCGCTACGTCAACGGGAAGCCGTACAAGGACTTCAACAAGGACAAGACCGGCAAGGGCTACTTCTGGGACTCGTTCGTCGACGAGGACTTCCCCCCGGGGTGGGACGCCTGCACGGAGCAGCCGTTCTGGGTGGACGAGGGCGACCCGCCGCCGGCCGACATCCAGAACGCCGTCACGCCCGAGATCCTCGCCGAACTCGCCTACGCCGAGATCCGGGTTCCCAGCACCAAGGTCACCCTGGCGCCCGCCGCACAGACCAAGGTCAACCTGCCGACCTGGGCCTGGCTGGACGCCGCCGACTTCAAGCCGGTGTCGGTCACCGCCTCCGTACCCGTCATCGGCATCACGGCGACGGCGACCGCGCGACCGAAGTCGCTCAGGATCGAACCGGGCACCAAGGATGCCGTGACCTACCCCGCGTCCGGTGTCTGCGAACTCGACGGCGACCGCATCGGCGAGCCCTACGCGAAGGGCAAGGCCGACCGGACGCCGCCCTGCGGAGTGAGGTACCTGCGCTCCTCGGGCGACGGCACCTACCCCCTTCAGGCCACCGTCACCTGGGAGATCGACTGGACCGGCTCCGGCGGCGCGGGCGGCGACCTCCCCGACGGCACGTTCGGCGCCACCCAGGACGTGGTCGTGCAGGAGATCCAGGCCGTCAACCGCTGAGCGAGGACAGGGCCCGGCCGGGCGGGACGACCACCCTGCGGGGGATCGCCCGCCCGGCCGACGAGAATTGCGTTGTCCGTCGCGGCCCGGCCCGGGTAAGAACAGCACCATGACTTCCCTAGGCGCAGTCTTCCGCCCCCAACTGGCCCCCGAGCGACTCCGATCCGTGGCCCGGCTGGCCGATGACGCCGGGCTCGAAGAGCTGTGGCTCTGGGAGGACTGTTTCAGGGAGGGCGGGATCTCGACCGCCGCAGCCGCCCTCGCGTGGACGGAGCGCGTGCGGGTCGGGGTCGGGCTGTTGCCCGTGCCGCTGCGGAACGTCGCCATCACGGCCATGGAGGCCGCCTCGCTGCACCGGATGTTCCCGGGGCGGGCGGTGCTCGGCGTCGGACACGGCGTTCAGGACTGGATGGGGCAGGTCGGTGCCCGGGTCGAGTCGCCGGTCACCCTGCTGCGGGAACACCTCCTCGCGCTCAGGGCTCTGCTGGGCGGCGAGCGGGTCACCGTCGACGGGCGGTACGTCAAACTCGACGACGTCGCCCTGGACTGGCCGCCCGAGGGTCCGCACGGCGGGGTGCTGGCCGGGGCCACCGGGCCGCGGTCCCTGCGGCTCACGGGAGAGGCCGCCGACGGGACCATCCTCACCGCCTCCACGAACGCCGAGGGCGTGCGCACGGCGCGGCGGCTCGTCGAGGAGGGGCGCGCGGCGGCCGGCCGTGAGGCAGGGCCCCATCGTCTGGTCGTGTACCTCCTCACCGCCACCGGGCCCGACGCCGCCGCCCGGCTGCGCGCGGAGCTCACGGCCGAGGGGGACGAAGCCGTTCCGGACCTCGGGGTCGCCGGGGATGCCGGGGCCGTCGCCGAGGCCGTCGAGCGACTGGTCGAGGCCGGGGCCGACAGCGTCGTACTGCAACCGACGGCGGACGAGCCCGACCCGGAGGGCTTCGTGCGGTTCGCCGCCGAGGAAGTGCGGCCCCTGGTTCCCTGAGGACCCGGTGTCAGCGGCGGCTGCCACACTCCGGGCATGAGCGATGACAGCGAGGACGTGCGTCTGCGGGACGTGGTGGAAGACGACCTGGAGTGCCTCCTGGCGTACGAGCACGACCCGGAAGCCGTGCGGCGGTCGAGGTTCACCCCCCGGCCGCGCGACGCGTTCCTGCGGCACTGGAAGAGCAGGGTCCTCGGTGACGACACCGTCTTCGTGCAGGCCGTGACCGTCGGCGGCGAGGTCGCCGGCAGCGTCGTCGCCTGGTGGGAGGGGGACCGCCGCTTCCTCGGCTACTGGCTGGGACGCCCGTACTGGGGCCGCGGCATCGGCAGCCGCGCCCTGACCCTGTTCCTGGAGCGGGAGCACAACCGTCCGCTGTACGCCGACCCCGCCGACGGAAACACCGGCTCCGTACGCCTGCTGGAGAAGCACGGCTTCCGACGGACCGGCACCGTACGCCACGGTGAGAACGAGCACGTCGTATTCGTACTGTCGTAAGGAGCCCCACATGACGTCCCTGCCCGACCCCGGGCCCCCGCGCCCCACCGCCTTCGAAGACCTCGTCGCCGAAGGCGCCTCCGTCCCCACGGACGGCTGGGACTTCTCGTGGTTCGAGGGGCGGGCGACGGAGGCACGCCCCTCCTGGGGGTACGCCGTCTCGCTGGCCGGGCGGCTGGGCAGGGCGAGTGCCGTGCTCGATGCGCAGACCGGGGGCGGCGAGGTGCTGGACTTCGCCCTCTCCCGGGTCGCCGACGCGACGACGGGCCGGTCCACCACCCAGTCCACCACCGGGGCCACCGCCCCTGCCCCCGCCCCGAAGCCGCCCCTCCTCACCGTCGCCACCGAAGGCTGGCCGCCCAACGTCGCCAAGGCGACCGCCCTGCTCCGTCCACGCGGCGTCGCGGTGATCGCCGCTGCCGAGGACGACCCGCTGCCCTTCGCCGACGGCGCCTTCGACCTGGTCGTCAGCCGTCATCCCGTCCGCCCGCACTGGGGGGAGATCGCCCGCGTCCTCCAGCCCGGCGGGACGTACTTCGCCCAGCACGTCGGCCCGAACAGCGTCTTCGAACTCGTCGAGTACTTCCTCGGGCCCCAGCCGGAGGGGGTGCGCAGTGCCCGCCACCCCGACCGTGAACGGGCCGACGCCGAGGCCGCCGGGCTGGAGATCGTCGATCTGCGGGCGGAGCGGCTGCGCGTGGAGTTCCACGACATCGGCGCGGTCGTGCACTTCCTGCGCAAGGTGGTCTGGATGGTCCCCGGCTTCACCGTCGAGGCGTACGAGCCGAAGCTGCGGGAGCTGCACGAGCGCATCCGGGCCGAGGGCCCCTTCGTCGCCCACAGCACCCGCCACCTCTTCGACGCGCGCAAGCCGGGCTGACGCACGCCGGGTCCGTGCTCACGCGTGCGGACCCACCGTCACCTCTCCCACCACCAGCTCGGGTGTCGCCTCCAGCACTTCACCCACCCGCTCCACCTGCTCGCCCAGCTCCCGTTCCTGCCGGGCCGTCAGCGGGACGAGCGGCTCGACCGTGACGGTCGTACGACGGCCCCGGCGCCGCTGGTGCCACACCCCCGCCACCACACCGTCGACGAGCAGCACCGGGTAGTTGCCCGCCTGGCCGCCCCCGAGGGCGCGCTGGTACGCCGCCCCGGGGAACAGCCGCTCGCGGGGCCGGCCGGCGACGACGGAGGCGTCGAAGTAGGTGAGCAGGCGGACACCCCGCGCCGGGCCGTCCGGGAAGCCGGTGTCGCCCGCCACCACCCATGCCGGCGTCCCCTCGAAGCGGACCTCCTCGATATGGCCGGCCGCAGCCAGTTCGCCGAACAGGGCCGTGGCCCAGCCGGGCGGGGCCGCCAGCCACCGCGCGAAGTGCGCCGGGGTCGCCGGGCCGTACGCGTGCAGATAGCGGCGGACGAAAGCGGACAACGCGCCGCCCTCCCCGTCGCCCACGGTCCGGTCCCCCGGGGCGGGGCGCGTGTACGTGGCCTTGCGGCCGCGGTTGGGGCCGAAGCACAGCGTGCCCGCCCAGCCGGCCCGGTGCATCACCTGGCGCCAGCGGGGCCACAGGTCCTGGAACGCCGGCATCACCCGGTCACCGGCCCAGGCCCCCGTGCGGGCGACGACCTCCTCGGACAGCTCGTCGAGGGTCAGGAACCTGCCGTCGAGCGCTTCGCCGATCGCCGTCACGACCTGTGCGGCCTGCTCCTCGGTGAGCCGCACGTCGGGCGGGAACGGGCTCGGGCCGGTCGGCACCGCCGTCAATGCGGCGGAGAAGAGGGGGAGTTCACGGGCCGGGAGGAGATGGACCGTGCCGCGCGGACCGTACGTCTTGACCAGGGACCGGTCGTCCCAGAGCGCGGCCCGCACGTCCGCCCGTGTCACGCCGTCCGCCCGCATCCCCAGCGACAGCTCTGCCGCGGAGAGCACCTGGGCGTGCACGCCCAGCATCGCACCGGCCACCTCGGCGAGCGGCGTGCCGGTCCCGGCCGCCCCGGCCAGGAACTGCCGTTCCGCCCGGCGCGCGCTCGCCGCGTCCCAGGTGATGCTCACGATCGTCGTCATGGGAACGACGCTAGACGGCAATGAGGTCAGTTCCTGTCCTCTACGCCGTCCGAGGTGGGCCGGTCGTGGGTCACCCCCGTCGCTCACTGCACTTGCGCATCTTCCGCCGAGAGTTTTCACATCGTTATCGCCTGCGGCTCGCCTCCGCGCGTCCACTCGCGTAGATTCGAGGCCAGGCAATTCGCGTGAGCAAAGCTGCGCGGGCGGTACCGCGCAGTGGAGGGGGCTGCGCGGTACCAGGCCTCCCGCCGGGCTTGTGCAGCGGCGATGTCGGAACGGCAAAGCGGCGAATCGCGACGAGCCGGGGGCGGTTCCGGGTCAAGCGGCCGTTCGTGGTCGGGTCACCCGTCGGGGGGATGCCGGGATATTTCACCCGAGCGGGCCCCAAGGTCCGGCAGATCCTCCGGATCCTGCCCCGCGGCGCCCGATTCCCCTGCGTATGCGGCCCGTTTCGGCCGCGAGCGGGCCCTGAACGAGTGCCTCCGCGGTCATCGCCGCGTCGCCGGGCGGCTCCGGAGAGTAGTTGTGGCACGCCGATGCACGCAGCATCACTTACGAAGGGTTATGGTGGAAACCCCCCCTCGGGCCGGTCCGTCTCCCCCCCACGGACCGGCCCGTTTTTCTTGGGTCCGCCGGGCGGCTGGAACCACCGGCCGGAACCTGTCGTTCCGCCCCGGTTGGCGGCCCACCGCCGCAGCGGGGGTAGGCTTCGCCCCCGGGGACTGCCACACGGGCAGGGACCGCCCGCGGCCACGACCGGGCCGCACACCGCGGCCTGTCCGATCCTTACGGAGGGGCTGACGATCACGTGAACCTGCGCGACAAGCTGCGCGGCCTGCTGGTCAGGCTGTACGCACGCCGGGTGGAAGGTCACCTGGACCACGCTCAGGTGCCCAAGCACATCGGCGTCATCATGGACGGCAACCGGCGCTGGGCGAAGGCCGCCGGATCCAGCACCGTCGACGGCCACCGGGCCGGTGCCGGGAAGATCGAGGAGTTCCTCGGCTGGTGCACCGAGACCGATGTCGAGGTCGTCACGCTCTGGCTGCTGTCCACGGACAACTTCGACCGGCCGCAGGAGGAACTCGTCCCCCTGCTCGGCATCATCGAGGACGTCGTGCGCACCCTGGCTGCCGACGGCCGCTGGCGCGTGCACCACGTGGGCACGCCCGACCTGCTGCCCTCGGGGATGCAGACGGTCCTCAAGGAGGCCGAGGAGACCACCGCGCACGTCGACGGCATAGTGGTCAACGTCGCCATCGGTTACGGCGGGCGGCAGGAGATCGCCGACGCCGTCCGCTCGATGCTGCTCGACGCCAAGGACCGGGGCACCTCCATGGAGGAGCTCGCCGACGCCGTCGACACCGACATGATCGGGCGTCACCTCTACACCAGCGACCAGCCCGACCCCGACCTGGTGATCCGCACCAGCGGCGAGCAGCGGCTGTCCGGATTCATGCTCTGGCAGACCGCCCATTCCGAGTACTACTTCTGTGACGTGTTCTGGCCGGCGTTCCGCAAGGTCGACTTCCTGCGGGCCATGCGCGACTACGCCGTCCGTCACCGGCGCTACGGCGGCTGACGTACCGCCGCCGGGCATCGCCGACGCAGGACGTCCCACGTCACGGCCCCTCCCGGTGCCCCCTTGAGGACACACGTAACACGGAGTTCACCGGCTCGCCGTCATATGCCGTGGCATGGCGACGCTCGTTCGAGGGCATAACCCAGACAGGTCGACGCCCGAACCACGGGTGTCGGATCTCAGCGGACGGCACGGGGCCGTCCGCCCGGGAGGCCCTTTGCACCAGCCCGATCGTGCGGTCACAGCACGGACGAAGAGGCGGAGGGCCGGTTCTCGGCCCGCGCAGGGCGGCCGACGACCGGTCCAGCTCCATACCGTCGCTCCCCGACCTCATCCGAGGGGGTACGTCCTTCCGTGGTGACCAGCACAAAGCGCCACAAGCCCGACCGGCGCACCTATGTTCTCGACACCAGCGTCCTGCTGGCCGACCCGAACGCCCTGAACCGCTTCGACGAGCACGAGGTCGTGCTCCCCATCGTCGTGGTCACGGAGCTGGAGGCCAAGCGGCACCATCCCGAACTCGGCTACTTCGCCCGGCAGGCCCTGCGCCTGCTCGACGAGTTCCGGGTGAGGCACGGCCGCCTCGACGCCCCCATCCCGATCGGGGATCTGGGCGGGACCGTCCGTGTCGAGCTCAACCACTCGGACCCCAGCGTGCTGCCCAGCGGCTACCGCCTGGGGGACAACGACTCCCGCATCCTCGCGGTCGCCCGCAACCTGCAGGCCGAGGGTTTCGACGTCACCGTCGTCTCCAAGGACCTCCCGCTCAGGATCAAGGCGTCCTCGGTCGGGCTCCTCGCCGAGGAGTACCGCGCGGAGCTCGCCATCACGGACTCCTCCGGCTGGACCGGAATGTCCGAACTGACCCTGCCCGGCGAGCAGGTGGACATCCTCTTCGAGGAGGGGCACGTCTACGTCCCCGAGGCCGCCGAACTGCCGGTCCACACGGGCCTGATGATCCAGTCGGAGCGCGGCAAGGCCCTCGGGCGGGTCACCCCCGAGGGCAACATCCGTGTCGTGCGCGGGGATCGCGAGGCATTCGGCATCAAGGGCCGCAGCGCCGAGCAGCGCATCGCGCTCGACCTGCTGCTCGACCCGGACGTGGGCATCGTGTCGATGGGCGGCCGGGCCGGCACCGGCAAGTCGGCGCTGGCGCTGTGCGCCGGGCTGGAGGCGGTCCTGGAGCGCCGGCAGCACCAGAAGGTGATGGTCTTCCGTCCGCTGTACGCGGTGGGCGGGCAGGAACTGGGCTATCTGCCGGGTTCCGAGGCCGAGAAGATGAGCCCCTGGGCGCAGGCGGTGTTCGACACGCTGTCGGCGGTCACCTCCCGCGAGGTCATCGAGGAGGTCACCGCGCGCGGGATGCTGGAGGTCCTGCCGCTCACCCACATCCGCGGACGCTCGCTGCACGACGCGTTCGTGATCGTGGACGAGGCCCAGTCGCTGGAACGGAACGTGCTTCTCACCGTTCTGTCCCGGATCGGGGCCAATTCACGGGTGGTTCTCACCCATGACGTGGCCCAGCGGGACAACCTCAGGGTCGGCCGGTACGACGGTGTCGTCGCCGTCGTGGAGAAGCTGAAGGGGCATCCGCTCTTCGCGCACGTGACCCTGACGCGGTCCGAGAGGTCCCAGATCGCGGCCCTTGTGACCGAAATGCTCGAAGACGGGCACATCTGACCGCTCCGAGCCAAGTAATGTCACTTATGCGATAGTTGGCGCCGCCCGGAAAAGGCCAAGAGCCTAGCCGGGCGGCGCCTTCGCGTGTGGCCGTTCCGTGGAATTTCCTGCGTCAAACGGGATGTGAGCTTTCACACGCAACTCGGAATTGCCTTGCCCCGTCCGGTTACGGCAGAGTCTCACTCCTGTCAGGCCCCGCATACGACACACCTGTACCCCCAGCGGTACGGCACCACAAAGCATCAGCACCAACTGCATAGCGATGTCGTATGCCGCCCGAGCTACACGCGGCGCTCCCCTCCGGGGAGTTGCCCACCGGGCCCGCGCCTCCCGTGACCCCGCAGTTGGGGAGGCCAGTGCCAGGGGCACGATTGCGTCCGCGAGGGTCACCGAAGCGGGCGATGCTGGAAGGAAACCGTGTGAGCCGGATCTCGGTCCGGGGATTCGCAGTGGCTTCGGCCACGGCGGTCACCGCTGTCGGAAGCGTCGTCGGCGTTGCCTCGGGCAGCACCGCGCAGAACAACGACGCCGAAGCGACGGCAAGCGGCGCGACGCTGCTCGCGGACATCCCCGCGGGCCAGCAGGCCCAGGTACAGACCGCGTCGCTGACGCAGCAGGCCGACGCACAGGCCATCCAGGCGGACGCGAGCGCGAAGAAGGACGCCGAGGAGGCCGCCCGCAAGGCCGCCGCCGAGACGGCCATCGCGAAGAAGGAAGCCGCCGAGAAGGCGGCCAAGGAGGCCAAGGAGCGCGCGGAGGCCAAGGAAGCCGCCGCCAGCCGCTCCAAGGACATCTCCGACTTCCCCGTCGCGACCTCCTACAGCATCGCGCAGCTCCAGGCGATGGCACGGCAGATGGTGCCGGCCGGTCAGTTCCAGTGCTTCAGCAACATCGTGGACCACGAGTCCGACTGGAACTACAAGGCGGTCAACCCCTCCTCCGGGGCCTACGGCATGTTCCAGGCGCTGCCCGGTTCCAAGATGTCGTCCGTGGGCGCCGACTGGCGGACCAACCCGGCCACCCAGATCAAGTGGGGCCTGAACTACATGAACGACCGCTACGGCAGCCCCTGTGAGGCCTGGTCGTTCTGGCAGGCCAACAACTGGTACTGAGCCGGCCGGCCCGCAGGCCGATCCCGTTCTCCGCGCGAGCCCCGCACCGTCGACCGGTGCGGGGCTCGCGGCATGTACGGTCGGACGGACGGCTCCCCGGGGGGAGTGGTGCGCCGAGACGGGGGAAAAGGACGGATCATGTCGCGAGTGCCAGGGTGGCTCGGCCGGCTCGGTGCCGGGCTGACCGAGATCAGCGAGCGGTACAACGAACGGCGCGCCGCGGCCGAACGGGAGCAGGACGACCCCGAGCCCGGGACGCTCGCCGGTGACCAGGTGCCGCCACCCCCGGACTACGCCCCCGACGTCCCCGCCCGCCCCGACCCCGCGCTGGCCGTGCCCTGGGGAATGCGGGTCGCGGCCGAGGCCGGCTGGCGGCTCCTCGTCCTCGCGGGCACCCTCTGGGTGCTGATGCGGGTCATCAGCGCCGTCCAGCTCGTGGTGCTCTCGTTCGTCATCGCGCTGCTCATCACCGCGATCCTGCAACCGACGGTGGCCCGGCTGCGGCGCCACGGCGTGCCGCGCGGGCCGGCGACCGCGCTGACGGCGATGTTCGGCTTCGTCGTCATCGGCCTCATCGGCTGGTTCGTGACCTGGCAGGTCATGGAGAACATCGACGACCTCTCGGGCCAGATCCAGGACGGTATCGACGAGTTGCGGAACTGGCTGCTGAACAGCCCCTTCCACGTCACGGACAAGCAGATCAACGAGATCGCCAAGAACCTGCGCGAGGCGGTCGGGGCGAACACCGACCAGATCACCTCCGCGGGTCTGGAGGGCGTGACGGTCGTCGTCGAGGCGCTCACCGGAATCCTGCTGGCGGTCTTCTCGACGCTGTTCCTGCTCTACGACGGCAAGCGGATCTGGGAGTGGACGCTGAAGCTGGTGCCGGCGGCGGCGCGGCCCGGGGTGGCCGGGGCCGGACCGGCGGCGTGGCGGACGCTGACGGCGTACGTGCGGGGCACGGTGATCGTCGCGCTGATCGACGCGATCTTCATCGGTCTCGGCATCTACTTCCTCGATGTGCCGATGGCCGTCCCGCTGGCGGTGTTCATCTTCCTGTTCGCCTTCATCCCGCTGGTGGGCGCGGTGGTGTCCGGGGCGCTGGCGGTGGTCGTCGCGCTGGTCACCCAGGGGGTGTTCACGGCCGTCATGACGCTGGTGGTGGTGCTCGCGGTGCAGCAGATCGAGGGCCACATCCTGCAACCGTTCATCCTGGGGCGGGCCGTGCGGGTGCATCCGCTGGCGGTGGTGCTGGCGGTGGCGTGCGGGGGAATGGTGGCCGGGATCGGCGGTGCGGTGGTCGCCGTGCCGCTGGTGGCGGTGACGAACACGGTCGCCGGGTATCTGCGGTCGTACTCGCAGAAGGCGGCGCTCCGGCACTCGGTGCGGCCGCGCGGGGCCACGGCGGTGAGCGCGGAGCCGGCCCCGCAGACACCCTCCGCCTCGGAGTAGTCCAGGAGCCCGGGACACCGGAAGGGCCCCGTCCACCGGTCAGGTGGACGGGGCCCTTCCGTGAGGCGTGCGGCCGCGGGTTACTCGGCCAGGACCGCCTCGGCGTCCAGCGTGACGCCGACCGCCTGGATCACGGAGGCGATCTTGAACGCCTCCTGGACGACCTCGCGGTCCAGGCCCGCCTTGCGCAGGACCTGCTCGTGCGAGTCCAGGCACATGCCGCAGCCGTTGATGGCCGAGACGGCGAAGGACCACAGCTCGAAGTCGACCTTGTCGACGCCCGGGTTGCCGATGACGTTCATCCGCAGGCCGGCGCGCAGGGTGCCGTACTCGTGGTCCGACAGCAGGTGACGGGTGCGGTAGAAGACGTTGTTCATCGCCATCACCGCGGCCGCGGCCTTGGCGGCCGTGTAGGCCTCCGGCGACAGGTTCGCCTTCGCCTCCGGCTCCAGCTCGCGCAGCACGATCGGGGAGCGCGAGGCGATCGCCGTCGACAGCACCGTGCCCCAGAGCTGCTGGGCCGGCAGGTCGGAGTTGCCGATGACCGAGCCCAGGTTGAGCTTCAGGTCCTTGGCGTAGTCCGGTATGGCGGACTTCAGGGCATCCAGCGACATGTCAGATCACTCCCCGGAGAGCAGTGCGACCGGGTCGAGGGTCTCGTCGCCCTTCGACCAGTTGCAGGGGCACAGTTCGTCCGTCTGGAGCGCGTCCAGGACCCGGAGGACCTCCTTCGGGTTACGGCCGACCGAGCCGGCGGTCACCATCGAGAACTGGATCTCGTTGTTCTGGTCCACGATGAACACCGCGCGCTTGGCGAAGCCGTCCTCGCCCTCGATGCCGAGGTCACGCATCAGCTCGTGCTTGGAGTCGGCCATCATCGGGAACGGCAGGTCGCGCAGGTCGTCGTGGTCCTTGCGCCAGGCGTGGTGGACGAACTCGGAGTCGCCGGAGAAGCCGAGGACCTGCGCGTCGCGGTCCGCGAACTCCTCGTTCAGCTTGCCGAAGGCGGCGATCTCGGTCGGGCACACGAAGGTGAAGTCCTTGGGCCACGCGAAGATGACCTTCCACTGACCCTCGTAGGTCTTGTGGTTGATCTGCTGGAACTCCTTGCCCTTCTCCAGCGAGACGCAGGCGGTCAGGTCGAACTCGGGGAACTTGTCACCGACGGTGAGCACACACACTCCTTGCAGCGAAGAAACCCCCGGATTGCGAGGGTTTCCCATGGGTTGGACTGTGTTGATGTTGGCACAGGCTCGATTGATTACGGAAATAGCTACACTCGGTCGAGTTGATCGGAGGTAGTTATCAGTGACAGTCGGTAATAAGCGCAGGCAGCCCAGCCTCGCCCAGCTCCGGGCCTTCGCGGCGGTCGCCGAGCACCTTCATTTCCGGGACGCGGCCGCCGCGATCGGCATGAGCCAGCCCGCCCTCTCCGGCGCCGTGTCGGCCCTGGAGGAGACACTCGGAGTGACGCTCCTGGAGCGTACGACGCGCAAGGTGCTGCTCTCACCCGAGGGCGAGCGGATCGCCGTACGCGCCAAGGCGGTGCTGGGGGAGGTGGGAACGCTCATGGAGGAGGCCGAGGCGGTCCGGGCGCCGTTCACCGGGGTGCTGCGGCTCGGGGTGATCCCGACGGTGGCGCCCTATCTGCTGCCGACGGTCCTGCGGCTCGTCCACGAGCGGTACCCGCACCTCGACCTCCAGGTGCACGAGGAGCAGACCGCCAACCTCCTCGACGGCCTGGCCGGCGGCCGGCTCGATCTCCTGCTGCTCGCCGTGCCCCTGGGCGTGCCTGGTGTGACCGAACTTCCGCTGTTCGACGAGGACTTCGTGCTGGTCACCCCGCTCGACCACTGGCTCGGTGGCCGGGAGGGCATCCCGCGTCGGGCTCTGCGCGAGCTGAACCTGCTCCTGCTGGACGAGGGCCACTGCCTGCGCGACCAGGCCCTCGACATCTGCCGGGAGGCCGGCCGCGACGACGTGCCGGTCACCACGACCGCCGCGGGGCTGTCCACGCTGGTGCAGCTCGTCGCGGGCGGGCTCGGCGTCACCCTGCTGCCGCGCACCGCCCTCAAGGTCGAGACCTCCCGCAGCAACCAGCTCCTCACCGGGTACTTCGCCGACCCGGCCCCCACCCGCAGGATCGCGCTGGCGATGCGGGCGGGGGCCGCACGCGGCGGGGAGTACGAGGAGCTGGCGGCCGCCCTGCGCCAGGCGCTGCGGCCGCTGCCCGTACGGGTCGTCGACCGCGACGCCTGACGCCCGTACGCGTCCTACTCCGTCCGCAGTCCGTCCGGCCGCACCAGCTTCAGCAGCGGCGGCAGGCTCAGCAGCGTCACCACGAGAACGACGCCCGCGCCGATGCCGGTCATCGACAGCACGCTCGGCCAGTCCACCCGGACCGACGTGTTGGTCATCCGCAGCAGGACCGCGCCCAGGGCCATGCCCACCGTCGCGGCGAGCAGCAGACCCAGCCCGATCGGGATCGCCGTCTGCCACAGCACCGACAGGCCGAGCGTGCGGCGCCGGGTGCCGAAAGCGACCAGGGACGACAGCAGTTTGCGGCGCTCGCGCAACTGCTCCAGCTGTGAGACCAGCAGGCTCGCCCCGATCAGGGCCAGTACACACGCGGCTCCGACGGACAGGCCGGTGCGGATGGCGGCGTAGCGGTCGTTGCTCTCGATGCTGTGCCAGGTCATCGGCTGGGACGTCGGGTCGAGCCGCACGGCCGTGTTGCGCACGTGGTCGTAGGCGTCCGGCACCGAGGGGTCCACGGTCAGGAAGAGCCGCGTGGAGATGAACGGCTTGAGCTTCCCGGGCAGCGCGCCGGGGGTGATCAGGATGCCGCCGCGTTCGTACCCGGTGGGGTCCTCGCGGGACTCGGCCTGCCGGATGTCCCGCGGCACGGTCCAGGTGACCGCGCGGGCGCCGTCCCGGCCTGCGTCGTCGGACACGGTCCTCAGGTTCGTGCCGGGCTCCGCCAGGCGCTCGCTGTCGCTGTCGAACTCCGAGCCCCTGGCCACGAAGACGTCACCGTCGCGGCAGCCGGGGAGCGTGGCCACCTCGCGCAGCGACGCGCAGTCGGCCACGGTGATCTGGATGAGGGAGTCCTCCTCACCGCGCGCGGCGAGATGGGCGTCCGACAGGGCGGTGACCTTGCGCATGCCCTCGGTGTCGCGGTACTGCGCGATGGTGGCCGCGGTGCCGGCGCCGGCCGGCAGGTCCACGCTCATCTGGGCCCGGGAGACGTCGTACTCCGACGCCCTGGTGTAGTTGCCCTCCACCCCGGCGAACAGCATCTGCAGCGCGATCGCCCCGGCCACCGCCACCGCGATGCCGTTGACCATGCGGGCCGCCACACCGCTGCTCAACTGGAGCCGTCGCACGGCCAGTTGCCAGGCGACCCCGCCCGAGCCGAGCCGGGCGACGACCGTCTCCACGACCCAGGGCAGCAGCGCCGTGACACCGATCAGGAGCAGCATCACGCCGCCGACGACCAGGTACTGGTTGAAGTTCCCGCTGTCGTCGCCCTGCCCGATCATCGGGAAGAGCAGTGCCAGCCCGCCCAGGGGCAGCAGCAGCCGCCACCACAGCCGGCGTCGCGCGGGCCTGGCGGTGCGCACCACGCCGAGGGGCTCGATGACCACGCCCCGCAGCGCGAGGATCGTCACCAGGACCGCGGCCGCCGGTACCGCCAGCGCGACCAGCACGGCCAGCACGGGAGAGGGGTTCAGATGGCTCGGGAACACGCTGACCCGGAACACCTCTACGGAAGCTGCCAGTTGGCGGCCGAGCAGGAAGAACACGGTGCCGAGCACGAGTCCGAGCACGGAACCGGCGAGCGCCTCTCCGGCGGCGATCCGCCGGGTCATCCGGCTGTCGGAGCCGACCAGCCGCAGCGCCGCGAGCCTGCGGTCGCGCCGCTCGCCGCCGAACCGCACGGCCGCGGCGATGAACACGGCCACCGGCATGAGCAGCACCACGAAGACGACCAGGACCAGCAGGAGCAGCACCGGGTCCCACGGGTCGGGCGACCTGAGGTCCGGGTTGCCGAAGCTGTTGATCCGGGCCCCGCTGGCGGGGCCCTCCAGCCGTTCCGCGAGCCCCTTGCCGCCCGCGTAGTAGGCGAGTTCCTGCGAGCCGACCAGCCCCTGCTCGCCGATGGTGCCCGTGATCCGGTAAGGCAGCCGCTCGCGCAGGAGCTTGCCGTCGCCGGTGGCGAGCAGCTCCTTCAGCGCGGGGGAGACGACCATCTCGCCGTCCGCGGGGAACGCCGGCACCCCCGGGGGCAGCGGAGCCTTCGGGCCTTCGGCCTCCAGCATGCGCCCGCGCACGTCCCGGTCCCGGAAAACGGTGTCCGAGTCCACGACGATCAGGGTGTTGTCGGCCTTCGGTATCTCCTGCTGGCCGAAGGTGTGGTCGCTGCGCGCCTCCTCGCGCCGGTCCCGTTCCGCCAGGGCGCCCGGGATGGCGGTGGTGAGCAGCAGCAGCGCCACACCGAGCCCGACGCCGACGGCCGTGAGCAGCGCCCGGGTCCACCCCTCGCGTCCGCCGGCGAGGGCGAACCGGGCCCCCATGCCCAGGTCCCGGCTCCACTGCCTGACGCTCATACGACGCGCTCCATGTCGCGGGACTTGCCGTCCCGCACGACGATCTCGCGGTCGGAGTACGCGGCCACCCGGGCCTCATGGGTGACGAGCACCACGGCCGTGTTGGCCGACCGGGCGGCGTCCGTGAGCAGCTCCATCACGCGCTCGCCGTTGAACGAGTCGAGCGCGCCGGTCGGTTCGTCGGCGAAGACCACCCGCGGGTTCGTCACCAGCGAGCGGGCCACGGCGACCCGCTGCCCCTGACCGCCGGAGACCTCGCCGGGCCGCTTCTTGCGGAGGTCGTCGACCTCCAGCCGTTCCATCCACGCCAGCGCGGTCCGCTCGGCCTCCTTGCGGGACGAGCCGTTCAGCCGCAGCGGCAGCGCGACGTTCTCCACGCAGGTCAGTTCCGGTACGAGCTGCCCGAACTGGAACACGAACCCGAACTCGGAGCGCCGCAGCGCACTGCGCTCGGTGTCGCTCATCGCGGTCACCTCGCGCCCGTTGTACGTGATCGAGCCCGAGTCGGGCATGACGATCCCGGCCAGGCAGTGCAGCAGGGTCGACTTGCCCGACCCGGACGGGCCCATCACGGCGACGACCTCGCCCGGGTGGATGGAGAACCCGGCGCCGTCGAGGGCGGTCGTCGGGCCGTACACCTTGCGCAAATCCTGTGCGGTGAGGAGCGAACCAGCGGGAATCGTCACCGGGTCACCGCCTCACGGAGCTTGTCCAGACGGGCCGCGGCCAGCTCCAGCCAGCGCAGGTCCGCCTCCAGGTGGAACAGGGCGTGGTCGCAGATGAGCTGGTCGGCCAGATCACCCTTGCGTTTGCGGTCGGTGAGGATGCGCATGCTGCGCAGGTGCTCCGAGCGCTGCGTGTCGAGGATGTCCCCGGCGTCGCGGTGGGTGAGCAGTGCGAGGACGACCTTCGTGTAGAGGGTCGACTGGAGGTACGGCTCCGGCTTCTCGGGCGTGGCGAGCCAGCGCGCGACGTCCGTGACGCCGGCCTCGGTGATCGCGTACCGCTTGCGCTCGGGCCCGTCGCCCGCCTCGATGCCGTCGACCTCGACGAGCCCGTTCTTCAGCAGGCGGGACATCGTCGAGTAGACCTGGCCGTAGTGCAGCGGCCGGTCGTGACCGAACTTCTCGTCGAAGGCCCGCTTCAGGTCGTAACCGTGACGCGGGCCGGACTCCAGGAGTCCCAGGAGAGTGTGACCGATGGACATGGCCAGGACTGTACACGGTGTGTATACGCGGCATGTATACGCCGCGTGTGCAGCTCCTGGCGCGGGGTGCGGCCGTGCAGGTCGGAGCGCGTTGTCACGGTTGCGCAACAGCCGCCCGCCCGGGCGTTCAGGCGGGCGGGGACCCGGGAGCGGACCCCCCGGGCGGCCGCCCCCGCCGGGGCAGCGGCCCGGTCTCCCGCGGCAGCCGTCCCGCCTCGGCCAGCGCCTTCCGCAACAGGAACTCGATCTGCGCGTTGGCCGACCGCAGCTCGTCCCCGGCCCACCGGGCGAGCGCCTCGTACACCGCAGGGTCCAGCCGCAGCAGCACCTGCTTGCGCTGCTGCTGCGGCCGGCGCTGCGGGCCCTGGCCTTCGGGAGGGACCGTCACTGGTAGAGGGATCCGGTGTTGAGGACCGGCTGCGCGGCCCGGTCACCGCACAGCACCACCATCAGGTTGGAGACCATCGCCGCCTTCCGTTCGGAGTCCAGCTCCACGATGTCGCGCTCGGTGATCCGGGCGATCGCCGCCTCCACCATGCCCACCGCGCCGTCCACGATCTGCCGCCGCGCCGCGACCACCGCTCCGGCCTGCTGTCGCTGGAGCATCGCCGAGGCGATCTCGGGGGCGTACGCGAGGTGGGTGAAGCGGGACTCGATGATCTGCACCCCGGCCGCCTCGACGCGCGCGTGGAGCTCGACCGCGAGCTTCTCGGTGATCTCCTCGGCGTTACCGCGCAGCGAGAGGCCGTCCTCCTCGTGGGCGTCGTAGGGGTACTCGATGGCGATGTGCCGCACGGCCGCCTCGGTCTGGGTGGAGACGAACTCGATGTAGTCGTCGACCTCGAAGGTGGCCTGGGCGGTGTCCTCGACGCGCCACACCACGACCGCGGCGAGTTCGATGGGGTTGCCGTAGGCGTCGTTGACCTTCAGGACGGCGGTCTCGTGGTTGCGCACGCGCGTCGAGATCTTCGTGCGGGAGGTGAAGGGGTTCACCCAGCGCAGACCGTCCTGACGGATCGTGCCGCGGTAGCGGCCGAAGAGCTGGACGACCCGGGCCTCGCCCGGCGCCACCATGTTCAGCCCGCACATGGCGAGGAACGCCGCGAGCGCGACCAGGATGCCGCCGATGATCAGCCCGGCCTTCGCGCCGCCCGCCGCCACCGAGGGGGCGAGCGCGATCAGTCCCGCGCCGGCCAGCAGCCCGAGCAGGCCGAGCAGCAGGGCCAGTCCGCCGCCGATGCTGTGCGCGGCGAACTCCCGCACGCGTGGCGCGGGCATCTCGGGCACGTCGGCCGTGACCTGCGTGTCGTGTGTGGACATGGGTGGTCCCCCGTTCTTCCGTCGAAGCCACTCCTGCATAGCTTCTGTCTAGCTAAGTGATATCACTTTATCGCATCCTGGCAACCCTTCGCGTGTCTCGTACGTCGGTTCCGTTGGGATGGGTGCTGATTGTCACGTCCGCAAAGGGCCGGATCGGCAGCCCTATCTCTTATCTCCCGGTGTTAGCTTTCTGAGCTGACCTGAGCGGCGAACCTGTGTGACGCGTGAGCACACATGAACGAAGCGGAGCGGATCGGACCCATGGGGCGAGCGGAAGAGAGACGCGCCAGACAGCGCGGTGGGCGCCGGGCGGCACCCAAGAGCCGCCGTTCATCGGCCACGGCCGGGAAGAGCGGCATACGCAGGCTCTTCACCTGGAAGAAGATCCTCGGCACCTTCCTCGGCCTGTGCCTGCTGGGCATGGGCGCCTTCATCGTGCTGTACATGGTGATCGACATCCCGAAGGGGAACGCCGACGCCCGGTTGCAGAGCAACGTCTACAAGTACAGTGACGGCTCGCTGCTGGCCCGCGCGGGTGACCGCAACCGCGAGATCGTGGGCCTGGCCGAGGTGCCCAAGCCCGTCCAGAAGACCTTCGTCGCCGCCGAGAACAAGACCTTCTACAAGGACGCCGGTGTCGACCTGAAGGGCACGGCCCGCGGTCTGCTCAACACCGTCGCCGGCAAGGGCGCGCAGGGCGGCTCCACGATCACCCAGCAGTACGTCAAGAACTACTACCTGACGCAGGAACAGACCGTCTCGCGCAAGCTGAAGGAACTGGTCATCTCGCTCAAGCTGGACCGGGAGAAGTCGAAGGACTACATCCTCGCCGGCTACATCAACACCAGTTTCTACGGCCGTGGCGCCTACGGCATCCAAGCCGCCGCGCAGGCCTACTACCGCGTGGACGCCAAGGACCTGACAGTCGAGCAGGGGGCCTACCTCGCCGCGCTCCTCCAGGCGCCGAACCAGTACGACTGGGCCATAGCCTCCGACACCGGTAAGAAGCTGGTGAAGGCCCGCTGGAACTACGTCCTGGACAACATGGTCAAGCAAGGCTGGCTCGGCAAGTCCGAGCGGGAGGCCATGACGTTCCCGACCCCCGAGAAGCCGAAGGCCGACCCGAGTCTGGGGGGCCAGACCGGCTACCTGGTGAAGGCCGCCAACGCCGTCCTGGAGAAGCAGCTGGTCGCCCAGGGCACCGCCGAGGACGCGAAGCAGGCGGAAGCACTGGTGGACCGGGGCGGCTGGACCGTCACGCTCAACATCGACAAGAAGAAGCAGGCGGCGCTGGAGAAGTCCGTCAAGCAGCAGCTGACCAGCAGGCTCGACCCCGGCAAGCGCAAGGTCGACGGGGACGTCCAGGCCGGTGCCGCGTCCGTGAACCCGAAGACGGGCGCCGTGGTCGCGATGTACGGCGGAGTGGACTACTTCAAGCACTACATGAACAACGCCACCCGCACCGACTACCAGCCGGCCTCCACCTTCAAGCCGGTCATCCTGGCCGCGGCCCTGGAGGAGCAGGCGAAGACGCAGGACGGCAAGCCGATCACCGCGAGCACCGTCTACGACGGCACGAGCAAGCGCCCGGTCGTGGAGGACGGCCGCAAGGTCGGCTTCGCCCCCGAGAACGAGGACGACAAGAACTACGGCCCCATCTCCGTCCAGACGGCGATGAACAGGTCCGTCAACTCCGTCTTCGCGCAGATGGGCGTCGACGTCGGCATGTCCGACGTGGTGGACGTCGCCGGCAAGCTCGGGATGGACACCAAGGACATGGAGGCCGTGCCCGCCCAGACGCTGGGCAGCATGGGCGCGAGCCCTCTGCAGATGGCCGGGGTCTACGCGACCCTCGACAACCACGGCAAGAAGGTCACCCCGGCCCTGGTGAAGTCGGCCGAGCACCTGAACCGGACGGTCACCCTGCCCGACCCGATCGGCGACCAGGTCATCAGCCGCGAGGCCGCCGACTCCGTGACCTCGGTGCTGACCGGCGTGGTCGACGACGGCACCGCCCAGAAGTCCGTGGCCAACAACCCCGGCCGCGACGGCCAGCCGGTCGCGGGCAAGACGGGTACCTCCGACAACAACAAGTCGGCCTGGTTCACCGGCTACACGCCGAACCTGGTCACCTCGGTGGGCCTGTTCGGCGAGGACGCCAAGACCCACGCCCAGGTCCCGATGTACAAGGCGGGCGGCGAGCCCCGCGTCAACGGTGGTGGCTTCCCCGCGGCGATCTGGGCGGCGTACACCTTCGGCGTGATGGGCGACGTCAGCAAGTTCGACCTGGAGACCCGGCAGGGCGCGGCCGTCGAGCCGACCTGGACGCCGACGCCCACGCAGGAGCCGACCAAGGAGCCCACGCAGGAGCCGACGACCGAGGAGCCGTCGTCGTCCCCGCCGCCGACGACCGAGAAGCCCTCGTCGTCCCCGCCGCCGAGTCCGTCGACGACACCGCCGGTCATCAGCCCGCCCGCGTCCCCGACGACGACACCGCCGGGCGACGGCCGTGACCCGTTCGATCCCGTCAGGCCGGGCGAGGACGAGTAGCAGACGCCGAAGGGCGCCCGGTGACCACCGGGCGCCCTTCTGGTCCGCGAGCGGAACCGCCTGCTGACTACGAGGTCGAGATGGTCTTCGTGCTGAGGGTGGACCAGATGATCCCGCCGGTGGGCGTCCCCGACCAGTCGCCGATGACGGCGCCGAGCGCAATGGCGCGGTTCTCCTCCAGGTCGAGGTTCACGTGCCGGGTGGTGCCCACTCCATCTCGGTTCCAGTAGTAGTACTGGGTGCCTCTCTCGATGATGCCGATCGCTGAATGCCCGTCCTTTCGCAGGTCCTTGATGTAAAGGTGGTCCCCGTTCGCCACGAACTCTGCTCTGGCGTCGAGACCGACGCTGCTGACGGTCGCGTTCTCGGCGAAGGCAGACGTGGACGTGGCGGCGGCGACGACCGCGGCGGCGGCGCCGACAACGGCTATACGGGCGAGTGACCTCACGTGATGATCCCCCTTGTTTATGTTGGGTGTTGAGACAGTAACAGAAGTGATCATGGAATCGAATATTCCATTTCTCGCCGGTGGGCCGAGGGTTGTTTTTCCCGCCTCTCGAATGTTTAGGTGAAAGGCATGATGAGAGTGCGGGGTGCGGTCTTGGCTGCCTTGGTTGCAGCGTCAACGATGCTGGTCACTGCCTGTGGAGGCAACGGTGGTCCTCACAGGGCCGACAGCACCCGGAAAGCGGAGCCGGTGACCGGGAGTGCGAATCCGGTGCCGGGGAGGGCGGATCTGATGGCTTTCATGAAAGAGACGGCCGATTCCGGAAAGGGTTTCTCCCTCAAGGACGCGACGACCCTCGGTCGGTACATTTACCCGGGTGCGGCCGACGGGTATGTCGTGTGTTTCGAAAAAGAGGTTCCCGACCTGGAGGCAGTGGACCTCTATGCCGTCCCGGACAAGGAGAACTGTCCAGCTCGACTGGGTGGCAAAGCCCCCGCCCCCCGTGTTCCTGACCTGAATGGGAAGCAGGTGGAGCAATCCCTGGTCGAGGTGCTGGTGACCGGATACAACCCGAAACGCGTCAAGGTGGTCGAGGCCGGCGATCCCAACCGGGTGATCGAGCCCAAGCCGGCCGCGAAGTGGCGGGTGTGTGCGCAGAAACCGCGGGCGGGAACGGTTTTCGACGCCTCCGATGAGCTGCGTTTGCAGGCGGCGAAGAAATGTCCGTGACCGGGGGCGCTGATCCAACCCCCCCGAAACCGCCTTCCGGAGGCCGGCCTGGCGCTTGGGAGGCGGTCGTCGTGATCCGCCGTCAGTCGCAGAGCGTGGCCGACCGGACCCGGTCGATGATCGCCTTGCCGTTGGAGTCCCACATGAGCGCCGTGACCTCGGAACACATGACGTGCGGGCCGTTGCTGCTCTCGTACTTCAGGGGACCCGCGTACTGACTGTAGGTGCCCTTGTCGACCTTGCAGGTCGCCCCCGTCAGGTTGGGGCAGAGCTTCAGCTTCATCTTCTTCGCGCTGCTCGTGTTGTTGTCGAACACGACACAGACTCCGTGCTTGTCCACAGTGGACTTGACGTAGGAGAAGAGGGTTCCGTGGCGCCTGGAGTCGGGAAGCCGCTCCGCGAACTCCAGCTCGTAGCCGCTGCCGCAGAGGGGCGCCGACGCGCTGACGGCAGCGGGGGCCGCAGCGGCGATCGCGCGCGTCTGCGCGTTCTGGGCGCCGGCGGCCGACAGCTGGACGCTGGTTCCGGCGCCTTCCTGCCCCGTGACGGCGGCGTCCCGGGCGACTGCCTGCGGGGCGACCAGCGCGGAGGCGACGAGCGTGGTGCCGAGGGCCAGGGTGCGCATGAGTTACGCATGGGGAGCGCTTCCTTTCGGAAAGGGTGGTCGGCGTCGAACGTCAGGCCCTACGGACGGTGCGTGAGGCGGGTCGCGCGGCAACAGGGCGAGCGAGCCGTGGCGAGCGGTGACGCGCTGCTGTGGAAAGGAGGCCCAGCGCACAAAGCGGTCCATACCTGTCGAGCGCGGCGATCACCATAGGCACGGAACGGCGAGGTGTGACAGCGGGGATGTGCGATCTGGCTGAAAGGTGATCCCCCGGGTTCGTCCGTCGGCAGGGCTGTTTGTGTGGTCGCAGCAGGGGTGATCTGCGCATATGGCGTGAACATTGCGTGGTGAGTTCGGCCCGGCAGGAGAAGGGCTGGCTCAAAAGCGCCGGGCGGGCTGTCCGGGCGGCCAGTTTCGGACGCCTATTCCTGCCCGGAATGTCCCTCCCGCCTGCCATTCCGCTTCACGGCTTCTTCGCTCGTGCGGTGCCGTCGAGGCGGCTCAACGACCGTTCCGGAACCGGGTACGGGATGGGTCGCAATCACGCCACAGCGCCGACTGCCCCAGGAGTTAAGCCCTTGCTCCTCCTGCTCACGCTGTGCCTATGGTGATCACTGAATCCGGCGCACTGACCATGCCGCCGGAACGGGGGAGGTTCCTGATGTCGCCGCGCCGTCTGTCATGCGCACATCTTCTTCGTGGTCGTGCCGTCGTGCCGCGCCTCTGAGCTGTCTCGCCTCCCGGTGAGGCCGCCCCTCGTCAACCCCTCCCGGTCCCGTGCCGGACGGGGGTGCCGTCACGCCCGGTCCGCGGACACGACCTTTGTGAAGGAGAGCCACGCCCATGGCCGATGCGATGGTGCTCAAAGCCCAGCAGTTCATCAACAGTACCTATGACAAGGGTGCGAAGCTGGGCATATCGCGGCTCGTCGAGGACGGCGAGACCGGATGGACCGTCATGTTCGCCCTCACCCGGGCGCTCCAGTACGAGCTGGGCATCGCCGGCCTGTCGGACAACTTCGGCCCCGGCACGCTCTCCACGCTCCAGTCGAAGTACCCGCGCATCGGTGCCTCGGGTGTCCCGGCGAACATCATCCGGATCGTCCAGGCCGGCCTGTACTGCAAGGGGTACGACGGCGGCGGCGAGATCGACGGCAAGTACAACGACCGTGTCCGCGACGCGGTGATCCAGCTCAAGAAGGACATGGGCGTCGACTTCGCCTACCCCGGCGGTGATGTGGTCCCGAAGGTGTTCAAGGGCCTTCTGAACATGGACCCGTACATCACCGTCAACAACGGCTCCGCCCAGATCCGCGCCGTGCAGCAGTGGATGAACGGCGCATTCGTCCACCGCCGGGACTTCTACATCATCTCCTGCGACGGCCATCACTCCCGTACCGTCGCCCAGGCGATGCTCTACGCGGTCCAGTACACCATCGGCATGGCCGACGGCGTCGCCAACGGGGTGTTCGGCCCGGGCACCCAGGCGGGTCTGAAGGAACACACCCTGTCGGTCGGATCGTCCGGGACCTGGGTGCAGTTGTTCACCGCCGGCATGCTGCTCAACCAGCGCTCCGTCTCCTTCGGCGGCACCTTCACCGCCGCCCACGCGGAAGCGGTCCGCTCGTTCCAGTCGTTCGTCAAGCTCCCGGTGACGGGGAAGGGCGACTTCTCCACCTGGGCCTCCCTCCTCGTCTCCTACGGTGACCAGAACCGCAAGGGCGCGGCCTGCGACGGCGTCACCAAAATCACGCCGGATCGCGCCAAGGCGCTCAAGGCCGAAGGCATCACCTACGTCGGACGCTATCTGACCAACCCGATCCCCGGTGGCGGCAAGGTCCCCGAGAAGGAGATCCAGCCCGGCGAGCTCCAGACGATCGCCGAGCAGGGACTGCGCTGTTTCCCGATCTACCAGACCTTCGGGCGAGGCGCGGACGACTTCAGCTACCCCCTGGGCCGTGCCGCGGGGCAGGCCGCGATCAACGCGGCACTCGACCACGGCTTCAAGGCGGGCACGAGAATCTTCTTCGCCGTCGACTTCGACGCGTACGACTACGAGGTCACCGACAACGTCCTGCCCCACTTCAAGGGCATCCAGGACGCCATGAGCGACGACGGCAACCGCTACGGCGTCGGCGTCTACGGTCCGCGCAACGTGTGCACGCGCGTGTCGGACGCGGGCCACGCATCGGCCTCGTTCGTCTCCGACATGTCCTCAGGATTCTCGGGGAACTTCGGCTACCCGCTCCCCGAGAACTGGGCCTACGACCAGATCGTCACCAAGACCGTCGGCTCCGGCAGCGGATCGATCAACATCGACGTGAACATCGCGTCCGGCCGTGACACCGGTCAGGGATCCTTCAACAAGCCCAGGGGCATCCTCGCCGACACCAGCCTGGACTCCGGTCTCGTCCAGGCCATGATGACGGACGTCGGCAAGTACATGGAGTCGATCGGCTTCCCCAACGACGGCGGCGTGCGGAAGTGGCAGCACTGGAAGTGCTTCACGACGACCGTGGTCGACTACGACTCCGACATCACCCTGTACGCCTACCGCTACAAGATGCGAAAGGCCCTCATCCAGACCTCCGCCTACTGGGAGATGCGACACGTCGACGCGGTCGACGAGAGCGCGGACCTGGCCGTCATCACGGCCTACGAGACCACCGGAAAATTCAAGGACACCTCCACCGGCATCTGCCAGATCTTCGGCATCACGGCGACACGGGCATGGAACCACGCCGTCAGCAAGGGCTACGTCACCGGCGCCGCCAAGGGCACCAACGACGACGCCCTCTACAGCATGTGGCGCAAGTGCCGGGACGACGACCAGTTCGCCCTGTCGATCGTCCCCCTGATCCACCTCTGGAACGCCGACGGAGCACCGGGCAGCGGGAACGACGAGACCACGCTGCGCCCCATGCGCCTGGACTACACGGAGAACGAGGTCTACGAGGTTCTGCGGCGGTACCAGGGCACGAACGACGAGGCGAAGGCGCACGCGAAGAAGCGTCTGGCGCTGTATCAGGTCATGGAGAAGTACAACGCCATCGCCCGTAACCCGTGACAGGCTGCACGCATGTCGGGAGACGAACCATACGCAGGCCACAACCCCGTCGTCGTGCTCCTGCTGTCGCTGGCCGGACTCCTCGCCACCCCGGGGCTCGCGATCTACGCGGTCGTGACGCTGATCCGGGCCGGCAGGAGACGGACGCGGGCAGGGCTGCTCAGGGGAGTGGCGATCCTCGCCTGGGTGACGACGGTCGGCATGTACACCTGGGGTGTCCTGCACCTGCTGTTGCTGGACGAACACGCGCAGGCCGCGGCCTGCACGAAGGTGCTGGGAGGCCCTGGCAAGAGGTCCGAGGTCGTCGTCGACCGCTATGAGACCTCGTTCGTCCCCCTGCGCTTCGGGTGCCACGTCAAGGGCGGGAAGACCTACGAAGCCGCCGTTCCGGGCTACCTGAACCCCGTGGCGGGGGTGTCGGCGGTGGGCGCTGTCGCTCTCACCGCATGCGCTGCGCGTTCCCGCACCCACCACAAGGAGAGAACTGCGTGACTGTGAACATCTCGCGTCGTACGGCCCTGCGCCGTGCCGTCTTCCTGGCCGCCGGCACCGCCGTCGCCGCGGGGACGCTGGCGTCTCCCGTCCACGCGGCGACGACGCAGCCCGAACCGGACAAGATCCGGGAAGCGATACGGAAGGCGCGGGAACGCAACAAGCGAGTCCTCAGCGGCACCCCGTCGACGAACGGGTGGGAGATGGAGAAAGTCGCGGACGACCACGGGCACGTCTACACCAGACCCGTCCCCGGCACTCCCGTCGACGGCGTCCAGATCCGCATGGGCGACGTCGAGACCGTCCTCGTCCATGTGATCCGCCGCTTCCACTACGAGATCGACGAACTGCGCCGGGGCGACGTCACCGGCTGGCGTCACCCCTCGACCGTCCGCAAGGGCCTGGCCGAGTCGAACCAGGCCTCCGGCACGGCGGTCCGGATCCGGCCGGGTCATTACCCCTCCGGCGTGCAGGGCGGTCTCTTCCCGCAGCAGACGGTGGTGATCCGGGACATCCTCGCCGAGTGCGACGGCGTGGTCCGGTGGGGTGGGGACGACAAGCACCCGGACGAGGCGCTGTTCTACCTCGACGTCCAGCCCGATGACGGCAGGCTGGCGGCGACCGCGGCGAAGATCCGGGGCTGGGAATGGGTTCCCGGCAAGGGGGCCGGATCGGGCGCAGACCCGCTCCAGCCGTCGCGGAAGCGGTCCGCCGAACGCCTCGCCCGACAGCAGTCCTGAACCGGACGGCAGCCCGCGGGAAGTGACGGGCTTTCGACGACGGGCCGGTCCCCGCACCGCGGGGACCGGCCCTTTGCCGTATGCGCGCTCAGCCCCGGTTCAGCTCGAACCAGACCACCTTGCCCGTGCTGAGCCGGGTCGCGCCCCAGCGCCGGGCCATCCGGTTCACCAGGTACAGCCCCCGGCCGCCCTCGTCGGTGGCCCGGGCCTGGCGCAGGCGCGGCAGTTGCGGCACGTCGTCGCCGACCTCGCAGCGCAGCACGTCCGTGCGCAGCAGGCGCAGTGTCACCGGCCGCGAGGCGTACCGCACCGCGTTGGTGACGACCTCGCTCACCAGCAGCTCCACGGAGTCGCTGAGCTCCTCCAGACCCCAGCGCGACAGCGCGCGCCGGGCCAGCCGGCGGGCGCGGCCCGGGGCGGCGTCCTCCGGCTCCAGGAACCAGTACGCCACGTCGCTGGGCGCGATCCCGTCGAAACGGGCGGCGAGCAGTGCGATGTCGTCGTCCCGGTCGCCCGGGCCGAGCATGTCGAGCACCTCGTCGCACAGGGCTTCCAGGGGCGGCGGGTGGTCCGGCCCGGTGAGCTGCGCGACCGCGGCGAGCTTCTCCCGCAGCTGCTCGATGCCCGTCCACACGTCGCGCAGGCGCGACTCGACCAGGCCGTCGGTGTAGAGCAGCAGGGTGGCCCCGGCGGGCGCGTCCAGCTCCACGGCCTCGAAGTCCACGCCGCCGACGCCGATCGGGGCACCGGCCGGCACGCGCAGCACCTCGGCACGGCCGCCCAGGTGGAGCAGGACGGGCGGCGGGTGACCGGCGTTGGCGATGGTGATGCGGTGCGATACCGGGTCGTACACGGCGTAGAGGCAGGTCGCCATGCGGTCCACGCCGAGGCGCTGGGCCTGTTCGTCGAGGTGGTGCAGGACCTCCTGCGGCGGCAGGTCCAGGCCGGCGAGGGTCTGGGCCGTGGTGCGCAGCTGGCCCATGATGGCGGCCGAGGTCATGGAGTGGCCCATGACGTCGCCGACGACCAGGGCGACCCGGCTGCCGGGCAGCGGGATCGCGTCGTACCAGTCGCCGCCGACCCGGGCCGTCTCCGCGGCCGGCAGGTAGCGGGAGGCCAGCCGCACACCCGTCGGGCGGGGCAGCGTCTCGGGCAGCATGGTGCGCTGCAACTCGTCCGCGATGTAGGCCTCGCGGCCGTACAGCACCGCCTTGTCGATGCCGAGGGCGCTGTGCGTGGCGAGCTGGGCGGCCACCAGGAGGTCGTCCGGCTCGAACGCCATGCGCTCGGGCCGGCGCAGGAACAGCGCCGCACCGATGACCCGGCGCCGGCCGCGCAGCGGGGCGAGGATCGCCCGCTGTCCGTCCGGGACACCGAACTCGCCGCCCTCGCCGAGCAGTTCCGGCAGGGCGGCCCGGGCGGCCGGAGCGTCCGTGAACACCGGGCGCACCCCCCGCAGGACCTCGGCGAGCGCGCTGCCGGGCCGCACCTCGCACAGCTCGGCGCCGACCGTGTCCAGCTCGTTCGGCTCGGGCTGCGCGGCCGGCAGGAAGCCGTTCTCCGTGTCGCGCTCCGCCGGTATCCGGTCGGTGCGGCGCAGCCGCAGCACCAGCGGGCCGGTGGGCCGCTCGTCGCCGACGGGCAGCGGGTCGCGCAGATAGACCAGGATCGCGTCGGAGAAGGTGGGCACGGTCGCCCGGCACAGCCCCATCACGATCTCGTCCAGGTCGATGCCGCGGGCGATCCGCCGGGTGGCGGCCCCCACGAACCTGAGCCGGTCGCCGTCCCGCCGCATGGGCGTGGGCCGGCCCGGCGGCAGGCTCTGGCCGCTGCGCCGCTCCTGCCCGTCGGTGTTCACCACCGGCCGGTCCTGTTCGTCGGCCGGCTGGACCGGGATGCCCTCGGGGGCGGGGCGCGGCCGAGGAGTCTCGCGCTCGGCGGTCTGCTCGGCACCCGGCTGGGAGTGCTCGGAGGCGGGGTCGCTCACAGTGTCCTTGCCCTTGCCGAACGGCGTGGAGGTGCCCGGCTCCGACGTGCCCGGCGTGCTGTGTGCCGTCGTGACCGGAACGCTGACGTCGCCGCCGGGGCGGCCCTGTACCGGTAAGGTGCCCGCGCCGGGCGCGCGCGCCGGTGTCGGGGTATGCGCGAACGCCCCGCGGGGATCCGCGGGGTCGACGCCCGTCTGGGGGCGTTCGAACGAGGTCGGCTGCTCCGTCACGCGTGTCGAATCCATCCGTCCGGGGCTGCGCGCCGCGCGCGCAGTTGGTCCCGCCGAAACTCCGATACCCGGAATACGTGCCCCAGGAACGGAATTCCCGCGTGGTCAGAGGTTGTTCCTGTGCCACCGGCGGACCGTCTGTGGCCCGCAGGGGCCGTCCGGCGGCCCCTGGGGCCCGTGGCGCAGGCCCTTCCGGTGTTGCCCTCGTACCCCTCGCTCACGTCCTGCCGCCCCTCGGTGACGATCGGTCAAGCCCAGCGCGTGCTCCGGTAGTTGTCGCCGCGCGCCCTTGCGGAGGACGATCCTACGTTTCTTGCCCGGGGGCGCATCAAGGGTCTCATGAGGACAGATGCGCGGGCGTACGATCCCAGTCCTCCGGCAGTGACGGTACAGCCCAGGAGGCGTCAGGGCGCCAGTGCTGCCAGCCTTCCGAGAACGGCGGGCCCCAGGCGCGGATCACCTCCACCGCGCTCTGCCCCGCCGCCTGTACCTTTTCCGCCTGTTGGTCGTCCATCAGCCCGTCCCGCCGGGCCTGGGCGAACTCGTCCTCGTCCCGCCAGTGCCAACTCCGGTCGGGATGGACGGAGATGTCCAGGAAATGGTCGACGGAGTCGACGCCGCCCGCCCAACGGGTGAGCGGCTCCTCCAGGTTCACGTACCAGTTCTTGAACCGCCAGCCGGGTTCCCAGAACAGCCACACCGACCAGGGTTCGCCGGGCCGGGCGAGCTTCAGCACGCCCGTGCCGAACCACCGGTCGCGCTGCACGGCCCGCGGCTTGGTGTAGCGCGACTCCAGTGGTTCCAGGTGCACGGGCGTGCCGTCGGCGAGCACGGGCTTCACACACTCGGTGCCGGGCGCCAGCCACACGGCGAGCAGGTCGGCGTCGTCCCGGACGACGGTGACGGGACGCGCGATGTGCACGTGCGTGCCGCCGTTCTCCCGGTACCGCCACAGGATCCGGCTCCCGGGCGCCCAGAAGCCTGCCGCACCACCCGTTTCCACGCGTCTCATCGCTCCACCGTCTGCCATGACCAGATATTAGGTGCCGTAGGCATACGACGCTGCGGCGCGTGTCACGGTTCACGCGCCGGGCACACGGACGCGACCCCTCGTCACGGGTGTGTCATCCGCAGGACATCCAGGGCCTCGTCGAGCTGCTCGGCGGTCAGGTCCCCGCGCTCCACGTAACCGCCGTCCAGCACGACCTGACGGATCGTCTTCCGTTCGGCCAGGGCCTTCTTGGCGACCTTGGCGGCCTCCTCGTAGCCGATGTACTTGTTGAGCGGCGTGACGACGGAGGGGGAGGACTCGGCGTACTCCCGCGCCCGCTCGCGGTTCGCGGTGATGCCGTCCACGGTGCGGTCGGCCAGCAGCCGGGTGACGTTGGCGAGCAGCCGGACCGACTCCAGCACGTTCTTCCCGATGACCGGCAGCATCACGTTCAGCTCGAAGTTCCCGGCGGCGCCGGCGGTCGCGACGGTGGCGTCGTTGCCGACGACCTGCGCGGCGACCATCAGCACGGCCTCGGGAATGACCGGATTCACCTTGCCGGGCATGATCGAGGACCCGGGCTGGAGGTCGGGCAGGGCGATCTCGGCGAGGCCGGTGCGCGGCCCGGAGGACATCCAGCGCAGGTCGTTGGCGATCTTCGTCAGCCCGACCGCGATGGTCCGCAGCTGTCCGCTGGTCTCGACGATGCCGTCCCGGGCGCCCTGCGCCTCGAAGTGGTTGCGGGCCTCGGTGAGGGGCAGCCCGGTGGTGCGGGCGACCTCCTCGATGACGGCGGCGGAGAAGCCGGGCGGGGTGTTGATGCCGGTGCCGACGGCGGTGCCGCCGAGGGGCAGTTCGGCGAGCCGGGGGAGGGAGGCCCGGAGCCGTTCGATGCCGTACCGCACCTGGGCCGCGTACCCGCCGAACTCCTGGCCCAGCGTCACGGGCGTGGCGTCCATCAGGTGCGTACGCCCCGACTTCACGACGTCGGCGAACTCCTCCGCCTTGCGCTCCAGGGAGGCGGCGAGGTGCTCCATGGCGGGGACCAGATCGCGCGTCACGGCGGCGGTGGCGGCGATGTGGATCGAGGAGGGGAAGACGTCGTTGGACGACTGGGAGGCGTTGACGTGGTCGTTCGGATGGACGGCGCTGCCCAGCCGCTCACTCGCGAGCGTGGCGATGACCTCGTTGGTGTTCATGTTGGACGAGGTCCCGGACCCGGTCTGGAACACGTCGACCGGGAAGTGGGCGTCCCACTTCCCCTCGGCGACCTCCCCGGCCGCCTCCTGGATCGCCCCGGCGATGTCCTTGTCCAGGACCCCCAGCTCGGCGTTGACCTTGGCCGCGGCCCCCTTGATCCGGGCCAGCGCCTCGATGTGCGCGCGTTCGATGCGCTGCCCGGAGACCGGGAAGTTCTCCACGGCCCGCTGGGTCTGCGCCCGCCACTTGGCGTGGGCGGGCACCCGCACCTCTCCCATGGAGTCGTGCTCGGTGCGGTACTCGGTCCTGTCCTGCTCGTCGGTCATCGACGATCACCTCCACGTGTCACAGCGTCAGCGCCGCGACCACTGTTCCCCGTGGAGGCGATCCGTCACCGTCCTCGTCAGGCGAGTCCGGGACCGCGTACCGGAATGGACGTGAACGTCGGCGCCGGGGCCGGGTCCTGGAAGAAGTCGTTGCCCTTGTCGTCGACGACGATGAACGCCGGGAAGTCCTCGACCTCGATCTTCCAGACGGCCTCCATGCCGAGCTCCTCGTACTCGACGACCTCGACCTTCTTGATGCAGTCCTGGGCGAGGCGCGCGGCCGGGCCGCCGATGGAGCCGAGGTAGAAGCCGCCGTGGGTGTCGCACGCGTCGGTGACCTGCTTGCTGCGGTTGCCCTTGGCCAGCATCACCTTGGAGCCGCCCGCGGCCTGGAACTGCTCCACGTAGGAGTCCATCCGGCCGGCCGTGGTCGGGCCGAAGGAGCCGGACGCGTAGCCCTCGGGCGTCTTGGCCGGACCGGCGTAGTAGACCGGGTGGTCCTTGAGGTACTGCGGCATCTCCTCGCCCGCGTCCAGCCGCTCCTTGATCTTGGCGTGCGCGATGTCGCGGGCCACGACCAGCGGGCCCGTCAGGGACAGACGGGTCTTCACCGGGTGCTTGGTGAGCTCGGCGAGGATCTGCTCCATCGGCTGGTTGAGGTCGATCTTCACGACGTCCGAGGACTCGTCGAGGTGCTCGTCCGTGGTCTCCGGCAGGAACCGCGCCGGGTCCGTCTCCAGCTGCTCCAGGAAGACGCCCTCGGCGGTGATCTTCGCGACGGCCTGGCGGTCGGCGGAGCAGGAGACCGCGATGGCGACGGGGCAGGAGGCGCCGTGCCGCGGCAGGCGCACCACGCGCACGTCGTGGCAGAAGTACTTGCCGCCGAACTGCGCGCCGATGCCGATCTTCTGCGTCAGCTCGAAGACCTTCTGCTCCAGCTCCTTGTCACGGAAGCCGTGCCCGAGCTCGGAGCCCTCGGCCGGGATCTCGTCCAGGTAGTGCGCGGAGGCGTACTTCGCGGTCTTCAGCGCGTACTCGGCGGACGTGCCGCCGACCACGATCGCCAGGTGGTACGGCGGGCAGGCCGCCGTGCCCAGTGAACGGATCTTCTCCTCCAGGAACTTCATCATGGAGGACTCGTTCAGGACGGCCTTCGTCTCCTGGTAGAGGAACGACTTGTTGGCCGAGCCGCCGCCCTTCGCCATGAAGAGGAACTTGTAGGCGCCGCCGTCCGCCGCGTACAGCTCGATCTGCGCGGGGAGGTTGGAGCCGGTGTTCTTCTCCTCCCACATGGTGAGCGGGGCCATCTGCGAGTACCGCAGGTTCAGGTTCTGGTACGCGTCGTAGATGCCGCGGCTCAGGGCCTCCTCGTCGCGGCCCCGCGTCAGCACGTTCTGTCCGCGCTTGCCCATCACGATCGCCGTGCCCGTGTCCTGGCACATCGGCAGTACACCCGCCGCCGCGATGTTCGCGTTCTTCAGCAGGTCCAGCGCCACGAACTTGTCGTTGCCCGACGCCTCGGGGTCGTCGATGATCCGGCGCAGCTGCGCGAGGTGGGCCGGGCGCAGGTAGTGCTGGATGTCGTGGATGGCCTCCTCGGCGAGCTTGCGCAGCGCCTCCGGCTCCACCTGGAGGAAGGTCCGCCCGTCCGGCCCCTCGACGGTGGAGACGCCCTCGGAGGTCACCAGCCGGTACGGGGTGGTGTCCTCTCCCTGGGGGAGCAGATCGGTGTACGCGAACTCAGGCATCTCGCCCATTCCTCACTCGACAGACGGCGGCCCGCCTCCCTTGGCGAGCGCCAACCAGCGTAGAACCTGCCGCTGACAGCGAGCTTGTGAGGTAAGGCTCAGTTCGTCACATCCGGCCGTGCCGCACGGGGCGCCATCGGGGGGTGTCGCGATCTATCGTGTTTCGGTACGCTGCTGTGCGTGGACCTTCAGAAGCAGGACCTTCAGCAGCAGAGCGCGCCCGCTGTCTCCGATCTCCGCGCCTCCGACGCCGAGCGCGACCGCATCGCCGACATCCTGCACGACGCCCTGGCCGAAGGCCGCCTGACCGCCGACGAGCACGCCGAGCGCGTCGAGGGGGTGCTGCGCGCCAAGACGGTAGGTGAGCTGGAGGTCTTCATACGGGACCTGCCCGCGGCCCACCGCCCGGGCGCCTCCTTCTCCCCGGCTCCCGCCCCGCACCGCCCCACCGCCGGCGCCCTCCCGATCGACCCGGACGACAACGTGGTCGCGGTCTTCAGCGGAGCCGTCCGCAAGGGCCGCCGGCGTGCGGGCCGCCGTATCCACGCGTACGCGATCTTCGGCAGTGTCGAGATCGACCTCAGCGAGGCCCTCTTCGACCACCAGCAGGTCGTCGTCAAGTCGTTCGCGATCTTCGGCAGCGTCGAGATCCGCGTCCCGGAGAACGTCTCGCTGCGCGGCACGGGCAGTGGCGTCCTCGGCAGCTTCGAGGTGGACACCCTCGACTCGGGTGACCCGCAGGCCCCCATCGTCTACGTCGACGGCTGGGCCGTCCTGGGCAGCGTCGAGGCGCGGCCCAAGCGCGGCAAGGTCGTCGCGGACATCCTGGACCGGGTGCAGCGCAAGGTCGACAGGAGTTTGCGCAAACACCTGGGGCATTGACAGGAGCGAATCTCCTGAATCCGGCGGTTCGGAACTCAGTGCATAGGCGCGCGTACAGCGGGTAGGCCTTGCTGCATCGTCTCTCGCTCGCGAAGCCGTCGTCAGGAGTAGACCGTGCTGCAACCGCCGCATTCGTCCGTGCAGGTAGCTGCCGTTCCGGCCCCGCGGGTGCCAGCGCGAGACAGGGACCAGGACGCCCCGTGGCACACCGAGGCGGTGTGCCGTCGTGACGAGGCCGGCCTGTTCTTCGCCCCCTCCAAGGAGCCGACCGCCGCGAGACTGTCCCGGGAGGAGGCGGCGAAGCGGGTCTGTGCCCGGTGTCCGGTGATGGTCGAGTGCCGCGAGCACGCCCTGCTCCAGCCCGAGCCCTACGGCGTCTGGGGCGGCCTCACCGCGGCGGAGCGCCGCGTGGTCCTGGCCCGGCGCCGCCGCCGCGAGATGGAGCTGAAGAAGGCGGCCCGCCCGGCGAACCAGATAGCGGCGGCCGGCTGACAGCCGAGGGCGCGAACAGAGCGTAGGACAGGGCGTACGAAAAGGGCGTCCCCACCGCACCGGGGACGCCCTTTCGCTGTGCCGTGCCGCTGCTCCTCGGGGCTACTTCCCCTTGTCGAAGTCGATCGCGCTGTAGGCCCGCAGCTTGCTCAGCCGGTGCTCGGAGGAGATCCGGCGGACCGTGCCCGACCGCGAGCGCATCACGATCGAGTCGGTCGTGGCGTTCTCCGCCCGGTAGCGAACCCCCCGCAGCAGCTCGCCGTCGGTGATGCCGGTGGCCACGAAGAAGACGTTCTCGCCGGTGACGAGGTCCTCGGTCGTCAGCACCCGGTCGAGGTCATGCCCGGCGTCGATCGCCCGCTGCCGCTCCTCGTCGTCCTTGGGCCACAGCTTGCCCTGGATCGTGCCGCCCAGGCACTTCACCGCACAGGCCGAGATGATGCCCTCGGGCGTACCGCCGATGCCGAGCAGCAGATCGACGCCCGTGCCCTCGCGGAGCGCCAGGATCGAGCCGGCCACGTCGCCGTCGGAGATCAGCTTGATGCGGGCCCCGGTCTCCCGGATCTCCTTGATGATGCCCTCGTGCCGCGGGCGGTCCAGGATCACCACCGTCACGTCCTCCGGCGCGGACCGCTTCGCCTTGGCGACCCGCCGGATGTTCACCGCCACCGGGGCGTTGATGTCGACGAAGTCGGCCGCCTCCGGCCCGGTGACGAGCTTGTCCATGTAGAAGACGGCGGACGGGTCGAACATGGACCCGCGCTCGGCGGCGGCCAGCACCGCGATCGCGTTCGTCATGCCCTTCGCGGTCAGCGTCGTGCCGTCGATCGGGTCGACGGCGATGTCGCATTCGGGCCCGGTCCCGTCGCCCACGCGCTCCCCGTTGAACAGCATGGGGGCTTCGTCCTTCTCGCCCTCGCCGATGACGACGACGCCGTTCATCGAGACGGTGGAGACGAGGGTGCGCATGGCGCGTACCGCGGCACCGTCGGCGCCGTTCTTGTCACCCCGCCCGACCCAGCGGCCCGCGGCCATCGCCGCGGCCTCGGTGACCCGGACCAGTTCCAGGGCGAGGTTGCGGTCGGGGGCCTCGGAGGGCACATCGAGTTCGGACGGCAAGTGATGATGCTCGGTCATCGGAGCGCACCTTTCTGTACGACGACGGCCGGATGAGGGCTTTGTTGCCCGACTCTATCGCCGAGGCCGCAAAATGAGCAGGGGCCCCCACGGATGAGCGCGGCAGGGACCTGCGACGATAGGGGGCGTGGCAGGCAAGAACGGCAAGCAGAAGACGGCACGGGACATGATCCTCTCCCTGGGAGTCATCGTCCTGGTGGCGGGCTTCGTGTACCTCTTCATCCCGCACGACGACAGCGCGCCCGACGTCAAGGCCGTCGACTACCGGGTCGAACTGCTCACGGCACGCCGCGCCGCCTCCTACCCGGTGGCCGCGCCCCAGGGTCTGCCCGGCACATGGAAGGCCACCTCCGTCCGCTTCCAGGGCGAGGAGTTCGACGCCTGGCACCTCGGCTTCCACGATCCCGAGGGGGAGTACGCGGCGGTCGAGCAGTCCACTCAGCGGCGCCCCGTCTTCCTCGACGAGGCGACCCAGGGCGCACGGGAGACCGGGAAGACCGAGAAGATCGCCGGCGAGACGTGGACCCGTTACGAGGGCGGCCGGTACGACGCGCTGGTCCTGGAGGGCACCAAGGGCTCGACGACGGTCGTGACGGGCACCGCCTCGTTCGCCCGGCTGACGCAGCTGGCCGAGGCGCTGCGGACGAAGTGAACACGTATGAGGAGGGCCCCGGCGTCATGACGCCGGGGCCCTCCTCATACGTGTCCTCGGTGGCTCAGACCGTCGTGACGACCTGGTCGAAGCCCAGGCGCGGGGAGCGCGGGTGCCAGGCGTCCGGGCCCGGGCGGCCGATGTTGACGACCATCAGCGGGGTGTGGTCGTCGTCCAGGAACTCCTTGCGCACACCCTCGAAGTCGAAGCCGGTCATCGGTCCGGCGGCCAGACCGGCGGCGCGGACGCCGACGATGAAGTACGCGGCCTGGAGGGCGGCGTTCAGCGCGGCGGCGTTCTCGCGGACCGGGCGCTCGGTGAAGAAGACGTCCTTGATCTGCGGGGCGGCCGGGAACAGGTGCGGCAGCTCCTCGTGGAACTCGTTGTCCGCGGAGAGGATCGCCACCAGCGGTGCGCTCGCGGTCTTGGGCCGGTTGCCCTCGGCCATGTGCGCCACCAGACGCTCGCGGGCCTCGGGGGAGCGGACCAGGGTGATGCGCAGCGGGGTCTGGTTGAAGGCGGTCGGACCGTACTTGACCAGGTCGTAGATCGCCTGCACCTGCTCATCGGTCACCGGCTCGTCGGTGAAGGTGTTGGCGCTGCGGGCCTCACGGAACAGAAGGTCCTGGGCTGCGGGGTCAAGAACGAGGGACATGAAGGCACTTTCTCGCGACGGTCGATCCGGAAGACCGGCTGACACGTTCGACCGTACGCGAATGAAGTTCAACGTTCAACCAATGTCGGGGTGTCGTGTATCACGACCCGAACACCCCTGGTCACCCCTGGTCACCCCGCGTCCTCGCCCTCCGCGGTCTCCTCCGCCAGCGCCGCGTCCAGCCGCGCCCGCGCACCCTCCAGCCACCGCCGGCACACCGTGGCCAGCTCCTCGCCCCGCTCCCAGAGCGCGAGGGACTCCTCCAGCGTCGTACCGCCCGCCTCCAGGCGCCGGACGACCTCGATGAGCTCGTCCCGCGCCTGCTCGTACCCGAGCGCCTCGCTCGTGCCCGGTGTCTCGTCAACCTCGCTGGTCATCCACCCACCCTATGTGTCCACTCGTACGGAGAACTCACCCTCGGAGACCCGCGCGCGCAGGGCCTCCCCGCTCGTCACCTCGCCCGGGTCGCGGACCGCGTGCCCGTCCGCCCTCTGCAACACGGCGTACCCGCGCTTCAGGGTCGCGGCGGGGGAGAGGGCCACCACGCGCGCGTGCGTGTGCGACAGCTCCGAGTCGGCGCGGTCGAGCTGGTGCCGCAGGCAGCGCCGGGCCCGGTCGAGCAGGTCCGCCACCTGGTCGGCACGCACGTCGATCATCCGGTGCGGATCCTGTATCGACGGCCGCGTCAGCGCGTGCGCCAGCCCCCGCTCCTCCCGGTCCAGCAGCGCCGCCACGCACCGCCGCGCCCGGTCCCGCAGCTGCCGCACGCGCTCGTACTCCTCGCCGACGTCCGGCACGACCTTCTTGGCGGCGTCGGTCGGGGTCGAGGCGCGCAGGTCGGCGACGTGGTCCAGCAGCGGGTTGTCCGGTTCGTGCCCGATGGCGGACACCACGGGCGTACGGCACTGCGCGACCGTGCGGATCAGCTGCTCGTCGGAGAACGGCAGCAGGTCCTCCACGCTGCCGCCGCCCCGGGCGACGATGATCACGTCGACGTCGTCGAGCGCGTCGAGCTCCTTCACGGCCTGCACGACCTGCGGCACGGCGTGCACGCCCTGCACGGCGACGTTGCGCACCTCGAAGCGCACGGCGGGCCAGCGGTGCCGCGCGTTCTCCAGGACGTCCCGCTCGGCGGCCGAGGCCCGGCCGCACACCAGCCCGACCAGCTGCGGTAGGAACGGCAGCGGCTTCTTGCGCTCCGGCGCGAACAGCCCCTCCCGGGCGAGGGCCTTCTTCAGCTGCTCCAGGCGCGCGAGCAGCTCACCGACCCCGACGGGCCGTATCTCGGCGGCCCGCAGCGACAACTGCCCGCGCGGGGCGTACCACTCGGGCTTGGCGAGGACGACGACCCGGGCGCCCTCGCTCACCACGTCCGCGACGGCGTCGAACACCTGCCGGTAGCAGGTGACGCTCACCGAGATGTCGTACGACGGGTCCCGCAGCGTCAGGAACACCACCCCCGCGCCCGGCCGCCGCGACAACTGCGTGATCTGTCCCTCGACCCACACCGCCCCGAGCCGGTCGATCCAGCCCCCGATGAGCCGCGACACCTCGCCGACGGGCAGCGGGGCTTCCGGAGTCGTGTTCACAGCCATGTCCGCGAGCGTAGTGGGCCCCGCCGACAACGCCGCTCACGTCTCTCGCGCGGGGCCCGTGCCGGTCTTCGCCGGAGCGTCACACGGACGGGATCTTCGAGCCGCCGGACGCGGCCTTACGATGGGACGCATGTCTGCTTCGCCTGGCCGCCGTGTCCTGCTCGCCGCCCCCCGTGGCTACTGCGCGGGTGTGGACCGCGCCGTGATCGCCGTCGAGAAAGCCCTGGAGCAGTACGGCGCTCCGGTGTACGTCCGGCACGAGATCGTCCACAACAAGTACGTCGTGCAGACCCTGGAGAAGAAGGGCGCGATCTTCGTCGAGCAGACGGAGGAAGTGCCCCCGGGGAACATCGTCATGTTCTCCGCGCACGGCGTGGCCCCCGTCGTCCACGAGGAGGCCGAGCGCGGCAAGCTCGCCACCATCGACGCCACCTGCCCCCTGGTCACCAAGGTCCACAAGGAAGCCGTCCGCTTCGCGAACGAGGACTACGACATCCTCCTGATCGGTCACGAGGGCCACGAGGAGGTCATCGGCACCTCCGGCGAGGCCCCCGACCACATCCAGCTCGTCGACGGGCCGGGCGACGTGGCGAAGGTCGAGGTCCGCGACCCGTCCAAGGTCGTCTGGCTCTCCCAGACCACGCTGTCCGTCGACGAGACCATGGAGACCGTCGACGCCCTGAAGGACAAGTTCCCGCAGCTCATCTCCCCGCCCAGCGACGACATCTGCTACGCCACGCAGAACCGCCAGCTGGCCGTGAAGCAGATGGGCGCCGAGTCCGACCTGGTCATCGTGGTCGGCTCGCGCAACTCCTCCAACTCCAAGCGGCTCGTCGAGGTCGCCAAGATCGCCGGTGCCCGTGAGGCCTACCTCGTGGACTTCGCCGACGAGATCGACGAGGCCTGGCTGGAGGGCGTGACCACGGTCGGCGTCACCTCGGGCGCCTCCGTCCCGGAGGTCCTGGTCGAGCAGGTCCTGGAGTGGCTGTCGCAGCGCGGTTTCGAGGACGTCGAGATCGTCAAGGCGGCCGAGGAGTCCATCACGTTCTCCCTGCCCAAGGAGCTGCGCCGCGACCTGCGCGAGGAGGCGGCTTCGCTGGTCGCCGGACGCGGTGGCGCCGGGACCGGTGAAGATTCCGCGAAGTGACCGGGTACGGGCCGGGCAGCGACCGCCGTCCGGCCTGTGACTGTCAGTCGTTCGTCGTAACGTAGGGCCATGCAGATCTTCGGAGTGGACATCGGCGGATCCGGGATCAAGGGTGCGCCGGTGGACCTGGACAAGGGCGACCTGGCGCAGGAGCGCCACAAGGTCCTCACCCCCCACCCGGCCACGCCCGACGCGGTGGCCGACGGCGTCAGGCAGGTGGTCGGCCACTTCGGCTGGACGGGCCCCGTCGGGGTCACGTTCCCGGGCGTGGTCACCGACGGAGCCACGATCCGCACGGCGGCGAACGTCGACGACAGCTGGATCGACACCGACGCCCGCGCGCTGCTCGGCGAGCGGCTGGGCGGTCTGCCGGTGACGGTGGTCAACGACGCGGACGCCGCGGGAGTCGCCGAGATGCACTTCGGCGCCGGCCGCGACCGCCGGGGCACGGTGATCCTGCTGACCCTCGGCACCGGCATCGGCAGCGCGGTCTTCGTCGACGGCGTCCTCGTCCCCAACACCGAGCTGGGCCACCTGGAGCTCGACGGGCACGACGCGGAGAAGCGGGCCTCCAGCAAGGCCCGCGAGGACCACGACATGACGTGGGAGCACTGGGCGGTGCACCGCGTGCGCAAGTACCTCGCCCATGTCGAGATGCTGTTCTCGCCGGAGCTGTTCATCATCGGCGGCGGCGTCAGCCGCAAGGCCCACAAGTTCCTGCCCCACATCGAGGGCATCAAGGCCGAGATCGTCCCGGCGCAGTTGCAGAACAACGCGGGGATCGTGGGCGCGGCGATGCGGGCGGCCGAGCGCTGAGGCCCGTCCGGAGAGGACCTCACGCCGTGCGAGCGGGGGAGGTCACACCGGCGGCCGGGCCCCTGCCGTCCGCCGCCGGTGCACCAGCCTGATCCGCCGGACGATCACGATCAGCCCGGCGATCAGCGTCCCTCCGTACAGCCAGCCGGCCTGCGTGGCGAGCGCCGTCAGTAGGCCCATCAGCCTGCTGCCGGTCCCCTGCTCGCCGTCGGCCAGCGGTAGCAGCCCCACGGCGAACGCGATCGGCACCACGATCGGCGCGGTCATCAGGTCCCCCGGGCGCACCCACAGCGCGGTCAGCGCGCACACCGGCAGGAACAGCACGCCGTACGCCGTCAGGGACGCCCCGAACAGCGCCGAGCAGAGCGTGCCCAGCAGGAGCATCACCACCGCGCAGAACAGCCCGCTGCCCAGGCCGGTCAGCCGGGGGTTCGGCAGCCGGCCCGCGGTGAGCGCCGGTGCGGGCGCCGGCCGTCGTACCGGTGCCGGGCGGCGCTGCGGTCCGGGCGGCCGGGCCGCGCGCACGGGCCCGCCCCCCGCTCCCCGCCCTGCCTGGGACGGCACGGGTTGCCGGGGCGGCCCGGGAGGCCGGGGCCGTTCCCGTCGCGGTCCGTGCTGTCGCGTTCCGTATTGAGGAGATCGCGTCCTGTATTGCTCCACCGCACCAACTTAGGTCGTTCAATATGCCGAATAGCCCTTCAGACACGCCGTCGGCCGCGGCTTAGCCAAGCGTTCGACAGTCCGCCCGGACGGTTCCGGACACGCCGTAGACTGGTGGATCGGCCGGTCCCCTGGCCTCCTGGCCCTCCACTCACGGGAAGTCGCAACGTGTCGCTCACGATCGGAATCGTCGGTCTGCCGAATGTCGGCAAGTCGACCCTGTTCAACGCCCTGACCAAGAACGACGTGCTGGCGGCCAACTACCCGTTCGCCACGATCGAGCCCAACGTCGGCGTCGTCGGTGTGCCCGACCCCCGTCTGACGAAACTGGCGGAGATCTTCTCCTCGCAGCGGGTCCTTCCGGCCACCGTCGACTTCGTCGACATCGCCGGCATCGTCCGCGGCGCCTCCGAGGGCGAGGGCCTGGGCAACAAGTTCCTCGCGAACATCCGCGAGTCGGACGCGATCTGCCAGGTCATCCGCGCCTTCAAGGACGAGAACGTCGTGCACGTGGACGGCAAGGTCTCCCCGAAGGACGACATCGAGACGATCAACACCGAGCTGATCCTCGCGGACCTCCAGACCATCGAGAAGGTCCTGCCGCGCCTCCAGAAGGAGTCGCGCATCAAGAAGGACATCGCGCCGAAGGTCAAGGCCGTCGAGGAGGCCAAGGAGATCCTGGAGAGGGGCGACACGCTGTTCTCCGCGGGCATCGTCCAGGGCTCCGGCAACGAGGAGCTGCTGCACGACCTGCACCTGCTCACCACCAAGCCGTTCCTCTACGTCTTCAACGTCGACGAGGACGAGCTGACCGACGAGGACTTCAAGAACGAGCAGCGCGCGCTGGTCGCCCCCGCCGAGGCGATCTTCCTCAACGCCAAGCTGGAGGCGGACCTCGCCGAGCTCGACGAGGACGAGGCGCTGGAACTCCTCCAGTCCGTCGGCCAGGAGGAGCCGGGCCTGGCGACCCTGGCCCACGTCGGCTTCCGCACCCTGGGCCTCCAGACCTACCTGACGGCCGGCCCCAAGGAATCCCGGGCCTGGACCATCAAGAAGGGCGCGACGGCCCCCGAGGCGGCCGGCGTCATCCACACCGACTTCCAGAAGGGCTTCATCAAGGCGGAGGTCATCTCCTTCGACGACCTGGTGGAGACGGGCTCGGTGGCGGAGGCCCGCGCGAAGGGGAAGGCGCGGATGGAGGGCAAGGAGTACGTGATGCAGGACGGGGATGTGGTGGAGTTCCGGTTCAACGTCTGATTCAGACGTGAACACACGGCCTGACCTGCGAGAAAGCAGGTCAGGCCGTGTGTCGTCCCGCATGTCGTCCCGTAGTGGTCCGCGGACCCTGGAGCGGCTACGTGTCGTAGACCGTGGAACGGTGTCCGACGTGTACGACCCACACCACCAGCTCCCCGTTGTCGATCGTGTAGACGACCCGGTAATCGCCGACCCGTAGGCGGCGGCGCTCGGGCTGGGATACGAGTGCGGTGGTGTTGAAGCCGAAGGGGTCGCTCTCCAGCTCTGTCAGTTTGGCCAGGATGCGAAGCGCCATGTCACGCGGGATCTTGCGCAGCTCCGCCTGGGCCTCGGGCCGGAAGACCGTGCGGTGCTCACTCACTGCGCGCCAGCGTCTCCCTCATGACGTCCTCGATCGGGATGCCGGGTGCCGGGTTCGCCATGCGCTCGTCGATGATCCGGTTGATCTCGCGCTCTTCCCATTCCTGGTACTTGCGCAGCACCTCGATGGACACGACGGCGGCGACCTGCTTGCCGCGTCGGGTGATCACGGTGGGTACGTCGTCCCGGTCGGCTCGCTCCACGACCTCGGCGAGGTGTGCCCGGACATCGCGAATGGACTCTATGGGCAGTGGCTGCGTCATGCGCCCAAGGGTACCGAGTGTCTCATGTGTACACAACGGCTCATGACTGCTCCGGGGTCCGGCCCTGGCGGACAACC
Source organism: Streptomyces sp. SID5643 (assembly GCF_009872555.1). Lineage (NCBI taxonomy): Bacteria > Bacillati > Actinomycetota > Actinomycetes > Kitasatosporales > Streptomycetaceae > Streptomyces > Streptomyces sp. SID5643. Next base: position 49,810 of record NZ_WWIC01000249.1, on the reverse strand, counting down.
CCGCGCCGCACCAGCTCCGCGCGCTCGTGCAGGTACCGGTGGGCGACCGCGATGCCCGCGGCGGCGGCGAGAGCCAGGAGGGCGAGGAGTAGTCGCCTTCCGGGGGCCGGGGCGGGTGCGGGCGGCCGGGGGGTGGCCGGGGTGCCGGAGACGTCCCGGCTGATCCGCTGCCAGACGCGGTCCGGGGGTGCCGTCGGCAGGTCCACGAGCTGTGCGGTGCGGGCCGCCGCGACCACGCGGGTCAGCATGCGGAGCTCGTCACGGCAGCGGTCGCACTGCTCGACGTGCCGCAGGGCCTCGGTGTCGGCGTCGGTCGGCGTGGCGTTGCGCAGCGCCAGTTCCACCAGGTGCGCGGACTCTACGTGGGCCACTTCGCCCTCCCGTTCCCCGCTGCGCGGGACTCGACGGGCTCCGCCGTGACGACCAGGTTGGACACGTAGCCGCCTCGCCCGGGGTCGTACGGAGGCGCACAGGTGATGAGGGTGAGGACGGGGGCACCGCTCCGGCGGAACGCCGAGGGCGGCAGGTCGTCCTTGGGCACGGTGACCCGTGAGACGACCCGGTAGTGCACCGGCCCGCCCCCCGTCCGGCGCACCTCGACGCGGTCTCCGCGCCGCACGTCGTACAGCGCCAGGAACTCACCGAGGTCGCCGGACTCGGAGTCGACGTGCCCGACGAGCACGGCCGAGCCCCGGGCACTGCCCGGCGCGGGGCCGTAGCGGTACCAGCCGGCGCGGGACGGGTCGTCGGGGACGGCCATGTCCCCCCGGTCCGTCACGCCCACCGGACCGACCTCGGCGTCGAGGTCGGCGCGGGGGACGAGCACGCGCCGGGGCGGTGGATCCTGCTCCGTGCCGGGCGCCGCCTCCGGGGCCGCCGCGCTCCCGCTTTCCGGCGGCGCTGCCGCCGCGCTCCCGCTTTCCGGCGGCGCTGCCGCCGCGTCGGGCGGGGACGCGGCCGGCTGCGACGGCGTGGCCGGAAAACCGAGGACGGCTGCCAGAGCGGCAGCCGCCACCATCGGTCCCGTCAGCCGTCGCGTGCCGTCAGCCACGCCGGCGGGCGACCCGGCGGGTCACCAGCAGGCCCGCCACCGCGACCGCTCCGGCCCCGACGGCCCAGGCCGGCCCCAGGTCGGAGGAGTTCGGCGCGACGGCGGCACCGCTGCCGCCCGCGGGGACGCCCTTGGGCGAGGACTCCATGCCGCTGAACGTCTGGGTCGCCAGCGCCAGGTTCTTGTCCTCGGCGCTGCCCCAGGCGTAGACGACGTTGCTGGTGCCTTCGCCGAGCTTCAGGTCGGCCGGGCCTATGGCCACGGTGTCCGTACCGGCGAGCACCACATCCGCGTTGACCGTGCCCGCGTCGACCTCGGCGGTGTCCTCCTTCGGGTTGGTCAGGTTGCTGAACACCGGCTGCCCGCCGGCCCGGACGTCGACGGCCGGCGCGGCCGCGACATGGCGGACCGTCAGGCGGGACTTGCCCGCCTCGACCTGGGAGACGTCGTTGGTGAAGGCCGTCAGCTGGGGATCGCCGCCGGCGGTGAGGTGGGCGGCGACCGTGGCGTTCGCGCCCTGAGACACCTCGATCTTCTTCTCCAGGGCCGGAGTTCCTTCCGGTCCCTTGCCCGCTTCGAAGACCTGGATGTCGTAGCTCCCGGCGTCGAGGGACAGCGGGTCCGTCACGGTGCCGGGCTTGAAGTCGCCGATCAGTTCATCGCCGTTGGCGTACACGTCCACGGTCATACCGGGGATGCCGTGGAAGACGGACACCATGGCCTTGTCCTGCTCCTGGGCGGCCAGGGCCGGCGCCGAGACGCCGAGGGCCAGGGCGCAGGCACCGGTCGAGGCGGCGATGGCGATGCGGGTGCGTGAAATCATGGGAATCATCCCTTCGAACGGAGCCCCGTACGGTGCGGGGTCTCAGTCCTGTTTCAGGTGTGGGGGCCGCCGCGGATGCGCGTACGGCCGCACCGCTAGAGGTCCGAGCCCTGGACCGGTGACTGCTCTATCGCCTGGCGGAGCCGGTGCAGGCCGCGTCGGGCGTGGCTCTTGACGGTCCCCAGGGGCATGCCGGTCCGCTCCGCGATCTGCGCCTGGGTCAGGTCCTCGTAGAAGGCCATGCACAGCACCTCCCTTTGCCGGCACGGCAGTTGTGCCAGGGCGTCGACGAGCAGCACCCGGTCCAGGACGCGGTCCGGTGCCGCCTCGTCGGGCCCGGTGGTGTCCGCCTCACGACCGGCCGAGTCGATGAGCGTCAGACGCTTCGTCCGGGCCGCCAGCGCGTCGACGATCTTGCGGCGGGTGATGCCGACCAGCCAGGCGCCGAGCGGACCCCGTTCGGGGCGGAATCCGGCCCGGCCGTGCCAGGCGCCGAGGAACACCTGCTGGGTCACGTCCTCCGCCTCGTAGGTGTCGCCGAGCAGTCGGGTGGCCATGGTGTGGACGAGCGAGCCCCATCGCCGGTAGATCGCGGCGAACGCCTCCTCGTCGGCGGCGACGAGGCCACGGGCCAGTTCCTCCTCGTACCGCGTCTCCTCCGCGGGTGCGGCGGGTGCGGTGATGCGCGTGTTGGTGATCATGGCCTGGTTCCTCCTGCAGTGCGTCGCGCGGGGACGGAAGGCCGTCTGCCGAACCGCACCGGTCGGGCTGTGCCCAGCCGCGACCATGCGCTCGAAACCAGTGTTCGGCGCACAAACGACGCGAGACAACGTGCGTCGTTTGTGCGTCGTACAGTCGGAGGTATGGGTGTACACGAACGGGACAGCCGGGGCCGCGGGCCCGGGAGCACGCCGGACGGCGTCGGACTGACCACCGGGGAGGTGGCCAGGAGGCTGGGGGTCGCCCCCACCACGGTCCGCACCTGGGACCGGCGCTACGGCCTCGGACCCGAGGTGCACACAGGCGGCCGGCACCGGCGGTGGACCCCCGTGGACGTGGCCCGGCTGGAGCGGATGTGCGCCCTGACGGCGACCGGGATACCGCCCGCCGAGGCGGCCCGCACGGTGCTCGGCGAAACGACGCAGGAGCCGGCCCCGGCGGCTCGGGCCGCCCCGGCGCCACCGGCACCCCCGGAAGCGGCCGGGGAAACGGCGGGGGAGGAGGCCCCCCCGGCCCGGAGGGACGAGAGCGTGGCACCGCGACCGTCCGTCCGCGGCCGCAGCCGGGCGGGCAGCGGGCTGCGCCTCGGTGACGTGCGTCAGGAGTGCAAGGGCATCGCACGTGCCGCGCTGCGCCTCGACGCCTCAGCGCTCGACGAACTGCTGGAGACCGCGATCGCCGAGCACGGCCTGGTCGCCGCCTGGACCGAGGTGATCATGCCGACCCTCCAGGCCGTCGGCCGCAAGTGGGAGAGCTCCGGCGAGAAGTACGTCGAGGTCGAGCACTTCCTGTCCTGGCACGTCTCCGGCGCGCTGCGGCGCTGCGCACCGCCGACGGCCGCCGACCGGCCGGGCGCCACCGTCGTGCTCGCCTGTGTGCCGGGGGAGAACCACACGCTGCCCCTGGAGGTGCTGGCCGCCGCGCTCGCCGAACGCGGCCTGCCGGTACGCATGTTCGGCGGCGCCCTGCCCGTGGAGTCCCTCGTCACGGCCGTCCGCAGAACCGGGCCGGCGGCGGTGGCGCTGTGGGCGCAGTCCCGGACGACCGCCAGCCGCCCGCTGGCCCAGCACGTGGCGGCGATGGAGTGGGGCGTGCGGGGCGCCCGCCGCAAGCCGGTCGTCCTGACGATCGGGCCCGGCTGGAGCGGCCGGACCGTTCCCGGCCTGCCGCGCCCCACGGGGCTGGCCGAGGCCGTCGCGGTTCTTGAGACGGTCGTCTCGCGCCAGGGGGCTGGATCTCCCCAGGGGGTGCATCCGGACACGGGCACCCGCCGGAAGCGGTGAACGGACAGCACACGACGGACAGGGAACAGCCGGCCGGTGGCCGGGAGCGGAGTGTGGAGATGAAGGGCGCGTGGTGGGCCCGGTGAGCCGGGAACCTGTCGGCACCTCGGACGTGGTGGTCGTCGGGGGCGGTGCCGCCGGGCTCAGCCTCGCGTACCGGCTGGTCGAGACCGGCGTCGCGACCGTGACCGTGGTCGAACCGCCGGACGGTCCCGCGCGTCCCGCGGAGCGGACCTGGTGCTACTGGGACCAGGGCGACGGCGACTTCGAGGAGGCGGTCACCGCCACCTGGCCCCTGCTGCGGGTGCACGGCCCGGACGGCGCCCCGCTCACCGTCGATCCGGCCCCCGCGCGCTACCGCATGGTGCGCTCCGCGGCCTTCGAACGACTCGTGCACGCCCGGCTGGCGCGCGCGCCCGGCGGGCGGCTGCTGCGCGCCACGGCCGGCACGGTGCGCGACGTGCCCGGGGGCGCGGAGGTCCGCTGCACGGCACAGGACGGCCGGGCACTGACGCTGCGCGCCCGCTACGTGTTCGACTCGCGGCCCCTGCGCGCCCTGCCCCCCGCCCGGACGCAGCTGCTCCAGCACTTCCGCGGCTGGTTCGTGCGCACCCGCGGCGACCGTTTCGACCCGGCGGTCGCCGACCTCATGGACTTCCGGGTGCCCCAGCCGCGGCACGGGCTCGCCTTCGGCTACGTCCTGCCGCTGGCCCCGGACCGGGCGCTCGTCGAGTACACCGAGTTCTCCCGCACCCCGCTGACCACCGGGGCCTACGAGGCGGCGCTCGGCCACTACGCCCGCGAGGTGCTGCGCCTGGGCGGGTTCGGCGTGGAGAGCGCCGAGCAGGGCGTCATCCCGATGACCGACGCCCGCTTCCCCCGGCGGGCCGGAACGGCCGTCTTCCGCATCGGCACGGCGGGCGGCGCGACCCGCCCCGCCACCGGCTACACCTTCGCCGCGGTCCAGCGGCACAGCCGGGCCATCGCCGCCACCCTGCGCGACGGCCGCGCCAGAGTGCCCGCACCGCACGGGAGGCGGGCCCTCGCCATGGACGCGGTGCTGCTGCGGGCCCTGGACACCGGGCGTATCGACGGTCCCGCGTTCTTCACCGGCCTGTTCCGCCGGACGCCGGCGCCGCGCCTGCTGCGCTTCCTCGACGGCGCCACCTCGCTCGGCGAGGAGTGGGGCATCGGACTGCGCACCCCGGTGGGCCCGATGCTCCGCACCGCGCTCGAAGTGCCCTTCCTCCCCCGCCGCACCCACCCTGCCTCAGGAACCGGAGAGAGCCACCGATGACCCTGCTGCGCGACCACGACCTGGCACGCGCCTTCGACCACGCGTCCCGCACCTACGACCGCCTCACCGGCCTCAACCCCGGTTACCGCGCCGACCTGCTGCGCTCGGCCCGCCGGCTGAAGCTCCCCGGGGACGGGGCCGGCCTGCACCTGCTCGATCTCGGCTGCGGCACCGGCGCCTCCACCCGGGCCCTGCTGCGGGCAGCGCCCCGGGCGCGGATCACCGCCGTGGACGCCTCCGCGGGCATGCTGCGCCGGGCGCTGGCCAAGCCGTGGCCCGACGGCGTGCGGTTCCTGCACCTGAGCGCCGAGGAACTCCACGCGGCCGGTGAAGGGCCCTTCGACGCGGTCTTCGCCGCCTACCTGTTCCGCAACGTCTCCGACCCGGACGCCGTCCTCGGCACGGTGCGCCGACTCCTGCGGCCGGGCGGGAGGCTCGCCGTCCACGAGTACAGCCTCACCGGCTCGCCCGCGCACCGGGCGCTGTGGACGGCCGTGTGCCGGGGGGTGATCATCCCGGCGGGCACGCTCACCGGAGACCGGGCCCTGTACCGGCACCTGTGGCACAGCGTGCTCGACTTCGACACCGCTTCCGCCTTCACCGGGCGGCTGACGCGCGCCGGATTCACGGGCGCGCGGGCCCTGCCCCTCGCCGGATGGCAGACCGGCATCACGCACACGTTCGTCGCCGCGGCGCGGGAGGCCGGCCGATGAGCCACCCGATGAGCCCCCCGACGAGCCACCTGACGACCCCCCGTAAGGCCGCCCGCCGCGGCCGGGACCGCAAGGCCGAGGTCCTGATGCCGGCGCCCGGCCGGGACCGGTTCACGCGCGAGGACGCGCCGTCCGTCGCCGTGGTGGGCGGGGGGATCGCCGGTCTCGCCGCCGCCACCGGACTGGCCGAACGCGGCGCCCGTGTGACCCTCTACGAACGCGAGGACGTCCTGGGCGGCCGCCTCGCCGGCCACCGCACCCGGCTGGCCGACGGCTCCGAGGTGACCATGAGCCGCGGCTTCCACGCCTTCTTCCGCCAGTACTACAACCTGCGCGGCCTGCTGCGGCGCACCGACCCCGCCCTCGCCCGCCTCACCCCGCTCCCCGACTACCCCCTGCGGCACAGCGGCGGGCTGACCGACAGCTTCGCCCGCGTCCCGCGCACCCCACCCCTCAGCGCCCTCGGCTTCGTCGCCCTCAGCCCCACCTTCGGCCTGCGCGACCTCGCCGCCCTGGACGCCCGGGCGGCGCTGCCGCTGATGGACGTGCGCGTGCCCGACGTGTACGCACGCTTCGACCGGGTCGGCGCGACCGCCTTCCTGGAAAGCGTCCGCTTCCCCGAGGCCGCGCACCACCTGGCGTTCGAGGTGTTCTCCCGCAGCTTCTTCGCCGACCCGCGCGAACTCTCCGCCGCCGAGTTGCTGCTGATGTTCCACATCTACTTCCTCGGCTCCTCGGAGGGGCTGCTCTTCGACGTGCCCGACGAGCCCTTCCCGCAGGCCCTGTGGGAGCCGCTCGCCGACTACCTCCGGCGCCTCGGCGCGACCGTCCGCACCGGCACCCCCGTCCTCGCCGTGGAGCCCGGCGCCGCAGGAGGAGCCGAGGTGAGCACCGGCAGCGGCACCGGCCGGCACGACGCGGTGGTGCTCGCCCTCGACACCGCGGGACTGCGCCGGGTCGTCGCCGGATCGCCCCGCCTCGGCACCGCCCCCTGGCGCGAGGACATCGCCGCCCTGCGCACCGCACCGCCGTTCCTCGTCTCGCGGCTCTGGCTCGACCGGCCGGTGCGCGCCGACCGCCCCGGCTTCCTCGGCACCAGCGGCTACGACGGCCTCGACAACATCAGCGTCCTGGAACGCTACGAGGGCGAAGCCGCCCGCTGGGCCGCGAAGCACGGGGGTTCCGTCGTCGAACTGCACGCCTACGCCGTCGACCCCGGCGCGGAGCGCGAGACCGTGCAGGACGAACTGCTCGGTCAGCTGCGGCGGGTGTACCCGGAGACCCGTCAGGCGCGCCTCGTCGACGCCCGGCACGAGTGGCGCTCGGACTGTCCGCTCTTCCCGGTCGGCACCCACCACCGGCGCCCCACCGTACGGACCCCGCACCCGTGGCTGACGCTGGCCGGTGACGGACTGCGCTGCGACCTGCCCGTGGCCCTGATGGAACGCGCCGCCACCACCGGCTTCCTGGCCTCCAACGCCCTGCTCGCCCGGTGGGGCGTCCGCGGCCAGGTGCTGTGGACCGTGCCACGGGCCGGCCGCTCCCCGGTGCTGCGGGCGCTCGGCGCGCTCGCGGAACGCGGGGCGCGCCGGTGACGCAGGACCGCCGGACGGGCCCGGGCCGCTCCGCGCAGGCCCGTCCGGCGGGGTCGTGTCAGCCGGGGAACCGCCCGGTGCTGCGCAACTCCCAGCGCCTCTCGGCGTAGGCCAGGTCGTCGCGCCACAGGCGCCCGGCCGTCCCCCGCATCAGGGGGCGCAGCACGGGGGCGGCGGCCCGGGCCAGGGCGAAGCCGCGCCGGTCCGAAGCGGCGACGACCGCCTCGATCACGGCCGTCCGCGGCCGGTCGGCGTCCGCGGCGGTCAGCGGCGTGGCATGGGTCTCCACCACGGACGTGGCGCCCTCGCCCTCGGTGATGCGCATGACGACGGTGCGCGGCTCCGGCGCCGTGAACTCGGCCCGCACGGGCACCACCAGACGGCCCGCCACCCGGAAGGACACGTCGACCACGAAGGCGTCGTCCTCCTCGCCCCGCTCGGCGCCCCGCGGTTCCCGCACGACCGTCAGATCGACGAAGGAGTACGGGTGGAACCAGGACCCGTGCCACGGGTCGAGCCGGTTGGCCACCACGTCCTGCGGCTCGCACCGCCCGGCCCCGGTGAACACCGCGTCCACCCCGGCGCCCGGTACGGGACGGGCCGGAACCACGGGCCGCTCCGACGGCTCCTCGCCCCCGACGGCGTCCAGCCGCACCCACACCAGCACCCCGTCGTCGTGGACGGGGTACGGCTGCCAGCCGGCGAACGGGGCACCGTCCAGGGCCAGTCCGTGCCAGTGGCAGACCAGCGTGCCGCACACCACCCGGCTGTCCCGCAGCGGAGCACCGAGGTGCGGGCAGGCACCGGGACCGGCCCGCAGGTCGCCCGCCTCCGAGCGCCACAGCACCACCTCGACGCCGCCGACGGTCCTGCCGTAGGGGCGGCCGGGGCGCACGGCGCGGGAGGCACCGACGACGAACCAGTTGCCCGAGGGCCGGGCGGACGCCCGTTTGAGCGTGTCGGCGATCAGCGCCGGGCGGGCCGCGCGCCAGGTCGGCGCCTGCTCCGCCCAGCCGGGGCCGCGGCGCCGCCGCAGCGGTGAGGTCCAGCCAGCCTTGTCCGCCCGGTCAGTCACGAGCCGGTCCTTTCCGTTCCAGCGCGGCGGGCTGCGCCGCGGGCGCCGCGCGCCACCGCGCGCCGGCCACCTTCAGGACACCGGCCGCGGCGGTGGCCGCCCGCCGGCGGCGGGACACCACCGCCCGGCGGTGCAGCACGGTGTAGTCGTGACGCGCGATCGCGTCGAGGATGCCGCCGTACAGCGTGAACGCGGTGCGGATGCACGGGCGTACCCGCGGGTCGAGCATCGCGATGCCCGGTTCCGCATCCCGGTACACGTCCCTGGTCAGGGCCTCGGCGGCGACGAGTGCCGCCCGGATGCGCGGGTCGCCGCGGCCGCTGCGCCTGCTCCACTCCAGCAGCGGCCGGTCCACGCCGTGGGCGGCGAGCAGGTCCGCCGGCAGGTAGACGCGACCGCGGTCCAGGTCCTCGCCCACGTCCCGCAGGAAGTTGGTCAGCTGGAACGCCACCCCGAGGGCCGCCGCGTGCGGTGCCGCCTCCTCGCGCGGGACGACCGTGCCGAGCACGGGCAGCATCTGCAACCCGATCACCGCGGCCGAGCCGTGCATGTAGGCCCGCAGGTCGGCGTAGGTCGGGTAGTCCGTGACGGTCAGGTCGGCGCGCATCGACGCGAGGAAGTCGGCGAACAGGTCCACCTCGATGCCGTAGCGGCCGGCGGTGTCGGCCACCGCCCGCACCACCGGCTCGGCCCCGCCGCCGCCCCGCAGCCCGTGCGCGAGATCGCCCTCCAGCCGCTTCAGCAGCAGGTCCCGCTCGTCGGGTGTCAGCCGCCGGTCCAGGTCGTCGACGATGTCGTCGGCCCAGCGGGCGAAGCCGTACAGCGCGTGCACCGCGGAACGGCGCTCCAGCGGCAGCAGGCGCGTGGCCAGGAAGTAGGTCCGGCCGTGCCGGGCGTTGAGCTGCCGGCACCGGCCGTAGGCGCTGCGCAGACCGGGGTCGGTGATCCCGGCGGCGTCCAGTTCACGACGGGTCATGGGCACCTGCTCCGGTCGGGGCGGACGGGCGGCGGTCGGGGGACCGGCCCGCCCGGGTCACCCGGGTGCGGCCCCCGGTGACGCGGGCGGCGGCGAGTTTCCCGCTGATGAGCACGGTCGGTACGCCGACCCCGGGGGTGGTCCCGCAGCCGGCGAGCACCACGTTGTCCAGCCCGCGCACGAGGTTGCGCGGCCGGAAGGGCCCGGTCTGGGCGAAGGTGTGGGACACGGAGAAGGGACTGCCGGCCGCGTGGCCCTGGGCCGTCCAGTCGAGGGGGGTCACCAGCAGCTCCTCCTCGACGCTGTCCGCGAAACCGTCCAGGCCACGGCGTTCCAGCTCGGCGACCAGGCTGTCGCGGTACCGCGGGCCCAGGTCCCGCCAGGCGGCGGCGGAGGGGCCGACGGCCGTGTTGGGGCAGGGCGCCAGGACGTAGTGCAGGTGGCGGCCCGGCGGTGCCAGGGAGGCGTCGTGCGTGGTCGGACGGGTGATCAGCAGCGACGGGTCGCTCATCAGCGCCCCCGTCCGGGTCAGTTCGTCGAAGGTGCGCTCCCACGCCGCGCCGAAGGACAGCGTGTGGTGGGCGAGGTGGGGCCAGGTGCGGTCGGTCCCCGCGTGCAGGACCACCGCGGACGGTGAGTGCCGCAGACGTACCGGACGCCGGGGCGCCCGGCCCAGGAGCCGGTGCGCGGCGGGCAGTTCGCAGGTCAGCACCACCGCGTCGCACGGGATGCGTTCACCCGAGGCGAGCCGGACCGCCCGCACCCGGCCCGCCGAGCGTTCCAGCGCGCTCACCTCGGCCGACCAGCGCAGCTCGGCACCGGCTCCGGCCGCCACGTCCGCCATCGCCCGGGGCAGGGCGTGCATGCCGCCCTTGGGGAACCAGACGCCGGCCACGGTGTCCATGTAGGCGATCACCGCGTAGGCCGCGAGCGCCCGGGCCGGGGCCACCCCGGCGTACAGGGCCTGGAAGGAGAAGACCCGGCGCAGCCGGGCGTCGGACAGGAAGCGGCCGATCCGGCCGTCGAGGCGCCCGAAGCCGCCGAGCGCCGCCAGCCGGGCCAGATCCGGGTGCGCCAGCTGGAACGGCGAGTCGAAGTTGGTGTCGATGAACCGGCGCATCTGCGCCCGGTACAGCCGCTCCAGCCACAGGCGCAGCCTGCGGTAGCCCGCCGCCTCCGCCGGTCCGGCGAAGCGCCGCACCTCCGCCTCCATGGCGTCGCCGTCGGTGTGCACGTCCAGCGAGGTCCCGTCCGCGAAACCGGCCCGGTAGGCGGGGTGCAGGGGCATCAGCTCGACGTGCCGGCCGAGGCTCTCGCCGACCGCCGCGAACGCCTCGTCGGCCAGGTGCGGCATCGTCAGCACGGTCGGCCCGGTGTCCACCAGGTAGCCGCCGAGCCGTGCCCGCCCGGCCCGGCCGCCCGGGCCGGCGTCCCGTTCGACGAGCGTCACCCGGCGGCCGGCGCCCAGCAGATGCAGGGCGCACGCCAGCCCGGACAGGCCGGCGCCCACCACGACGACATGGTCCGTCGGTCCCGTCACCGTCCTCATACGAGCTCCTCTGCGTGGCGCGGGGCGAGGCCCGAGGCCCGCTCGACCAGGGCGGCGAACTCCCGCCGCACACCCGTGGCGGCGCCGGTCGCCTCGAAATGCCGCAGCCCGGTGGCCGCCAGGTCCGCGATCCTCGCCTCCACCTCGGCCCGGGCGCCCGTCCGCTCCAGCGCCGCCCGCATCCGGTCGACGGTGTGCCCCGGCCGGGCCTCCGTCCCCGGGGCGAGCACGGCGACGGCGTCCCGGTCGCCGGTGGCCTCCGCGAGCCGGACGGCGGCGGCCAGGAGCGGGGTGAGCTTGCGGGAGCGCAGATCCTCGTCGGCCGGTTTGCCGGTGAGCGCCGGGTCGCCGAAGGCGCCGAGGAGGTCGTCGCGCAGCTGGAAGGCCAGCCCCGCGCACCGGCCGGCGGCCCGCAGCGCGCCCACCGTACGGGCGTCCGCGCCGGCCAGGGCCGCGCCCAGTGCCAGGGGCCGTGCGACCGTGTACCGGGCGCTCTTCAGGACGGCGATGGTCAGCGCCTCCTCGGCGCCGGAGGAGCCGCTCGCCTGCGCGCGCAGGTCGCGGTACTGCCCGGCGACCATCTCGGTGCGCATGGCCCGCCACTCCTCGTGCAGCCGCGCGCCGTACGGCGAGGCGAGCGCCGTCTCCGTCAGCAGGTCGTCCGCCCACGCCAGCGCCAGGTCACCCGCGAGCACCGCGGCCGACGTCCCGAACGAGTCGGTGGACCCGCCGGTCCGGCCGGCCGGGTGGTCCCGGGCGAAGGCCACGTGCAGGGCCGGGGCGCCCCGGCGCAGCGGTGACCCGTCCATCACGTCGTCGTGGATGAGGGCGCAGGCCTGGAGCAGTTCGAGGGCCGCGCCCGTGCGCAGGACCGCGCCCACGTCGCCCGAGCCGCCCGCGGCCCGCCAGCCGCACCACACGAACGCCGTACGCAGCCGCTTGCCGCCCCGCCCGACGAACGCGGCCACGCGCTCGGCCGTCTCGCGGGCGAACACCGCGTCGGTGTCGCGAGCCTGCCGCAGCCGGTCCTCCAGCACCCGCTCCAGCACCGCCTCCATGGCGCGCGTCGCCCCCGGAGCGGTGAGCGGGGCGTGATGCGTCTCCGCCGGTCCGGCCGCCTTCGGCCGCGGTCCAAGCATGCCCATCCCCTTCTCGCTTGCGGTCGTTCGCACTTCAGTGCGTCCGTGTGCTTCCGTGTGCTTCCGCCGGGAGTGGTGTTCCGGATGCGTCGGGTGCCCGGTTCTCAGTCGCGGCCACGGGCCTGCCGGAAGCGGGTCAGGCCCTCGCCGAGATCCAGGAGCGGCGCCGGGTAGCGGAGCCCGGCCCGTTCGCCCTCCGGCAATCGCCAGGGCTCGTGCACCGCGGCGCCGCCGACCCCGGCCAGTTCGGGCACCCAACGGCGTACGTACGTGCCGTCCGGGTCGTAGCGCTTGCCCTGGAGGACGGGGTTGAGGACCCGGTGGGGGCGGGTGTCGGTGCCGGTGCCGGCGACCCACTGCCAGTTCAGCTGGTTGTTGACGAGATCGCCGTCCACCAGGTACCGCAGGAAGTGCCGGGCGCCGATCCGCCAGTCCACGTACAGCGTCTTGGTCAGGAAGCTCGCCACCAGCAGCCGGGCCCGGTTGTGCATCCAGCCCTCGTGGCGCAGCTGGCGCATGCCCGCGTCGACCACCGGGTAGCCGGTGCGGCCCTCCCGCCACGCGGCGATGTCCTCGGCGGCCTCCTCCTCGCCGCGCCACCGGTCGCCCCGGGTGCGGTAGTCCTGGACGGACGCCTCGGGCCGGGCCGCGAGGACCTGGTGGTGGAAGTCGCGCCAGCACAGCTGACGGACGAAGGCGTCCGCCCCGGCACCGCCCTTCTCACGCGCCCGCCGGACGACGTCCACCGGCGAGAGCGCCCCGAAGTGGAGGTACGGCGACAGGCGTGAGGTCGCGTCACCGGCCAGGTCGTCGTGCCGTTCCTCGTACCGGGACAGGCCGGTGTCCGCCCACCGGGCGAACCGGTCGCGCCCCGCGCTCTCCCCGCCGGCCGGCAGATCCGGCGAGACGTCCGCCACCCCCGCCCGGGAGGGCGGCTCCTCGCCGCGCACCGCGCCGGGGACCCGCACCGCACGCGGCGCGGGCAGCAGATCGCGCAGCGGCTCCTTGGACCAGCGGCGCATGTAGGGGGTGAACACGGCGAAGTGGTCCGAGCCGACCGGTGTCACCTTCCCCGGCGCCACGGCGGTGACCACGCTGTCGTGCACCCGCAGCGCGACCCCGCCGGCGCCCAGTTCCGCGCGCAGCCGCTCCTCGCGGCGGTGGGCGTAGCCGGTCACCCCCGCGGCCATGTGCACCTCCGTCGCACCGCACTCGGCGGCGACCGCCCGGACCTCCCGGGTGACCGGCCCGGTGCGCACGACCAGCCGTCCGCCGCGCCGGCGCAGCGCGGAGTCGAGATCGGCCAGGCAGTCCGCGAGGAAGGCGACGCGGTTGGGCACGTCGAACCCGGCGGCGTGGACGGCGGGGTCGCGGACGAACAGGGGCACGACCTCGTCCGCCGCGTTCAGCGCGGCGCGCAGGGGCGGATGGTCGTGCAGGCGCAGGTCCGAGGTGAACAGGACGACCGCGACGGTCATGGTGTCACTCCTGGTGCGGTGGTGCGGGTTCCGTGTGTGGCTCCCGGACACTTCGCCGCCCGCGGGCCCGCCGGATGCGCGAGGCGTCGCGGCGTCCGCCGGTGCCCTCGGACGCGGCCCGCGCGATGTTGCGCGCCATGCCGCCGAACACGACGGAGTGGAACGGGGCGACGCTCCACCAGTAGGCGTGGCCCAGCAGGCCCCGCGGATGGAACAGGGCCCGCTGCCGGTAGCGGGTGCGGCCCTCGTCGTCGGTCTCGGCGTACATCTCCAGCCAGGCGAGCCCGGGCAGCCGCATCTCGGCCCGCAGCCGCAGCAGATGACCGGGTTCGATCTCCTCGACCCGCCAGAAGTCCAGCGAGTCGCCGACCCTGAGCCGCTCGGTGTCACGCCGTCCGCGGCGCAGCCCGACCCCGCCCGCGAACCGGTCCAGCCAGCCCCGTACGGCCCAGGCCAGCGGGGAGGAGTACCAGCCGTTGTCGCCGCCGATGCCCTCGACGACCCGCCACAGCGCCTCCCGGGACGCCTCGACGGGCCGTTGCCGTTCGTCCTGGTAGAGGCTGCCGCCCGCCCAGTCCGGGTCGGTGGGCAGCGGGTCGCTGGGCGCTCCGGGCACCGACGCCGAGGACCAGCGCGTGGAGACCTGCGCCTCGCGCACCCTGCGCAGCGCCAGGGCCAGCGCCTCGTCGAACGGCAGCGGCCGGCCCGGGGCGTCCGGCACGTACCGGGCGATGTCGTGCTCGCCGCAGACGACCTCGTGCCGCAGCGACTCGGTCAGCGGCCGGGCGAGGGAGGCGGGCACGGGGGTGACGAGTCCGACCCAGTGGCTGGACAGCCGCGGGGTGAGGACCGGGACCGGCACGATGAACCGCCGCGGCAGTCCGGCGACGGCGGCGTAGCGCAGCATCATGTCCCGGTAGGTGAGGACGTCCGGCCCGCCGATGTCGAAGGCCCGGTCGACGTCGTCCGGCATGGTGGCGGACCCGACGAGGTAGCGCAGCACGTCCCGCACCCCGATGGGCTGGGTGCGGGTGTGCACCCAGCTGGGAGTGACCATGACGGGCAGCCGCTCGGTGAGGTAGCGCAGCATCTCGAACGACGCCGAGCCCGAGCCGATGACGACGGCGGCCCGCAGCACCGTCGCGGGCACGGGCGAGTCGAGGAAGATCTTCCCCACCTCGGCCCGGGACCGCAGGTGCGGGGAGAGCGACTCCTCGGGGACGCCACGGGGCGTGAGCCCGCCGAGGTAGACGATCCGCCGTACGCCGGCGGCCCGGGCCTGCTCGGCGAAGGTCCGGGCCGCGGCGCGGTCGGTGTCCTCGAACCGGGAGCCGGAGCCGAGGGCGTGCACCAGGTAGTAGGCGACGTCGACCCCGCGCATCGCCGGGGCGAGCGACTCCGGGTCCGTGACGTCCCCCCGGACCGTCTCGGCGTGGGACGCCCAGGGGTGGTCGCGGAGTTTGCCGGGGGAGCGGGCCAGACACCGGACGCTGTGGCCCTCTTGCAGCAGTTCCGGCACCAGGCGCCCGCCGATGTATCCGGACGCCCCGGTGACCAGGCAGCGCAGCCGCCGCCGGTCCGTCGCCATGGTGTGCCTCCGTCCTCCGGAACCGTCGCCGCGCTGCCGGAGCGCGCCGGGCCCCGACGTGAACCTTTCCCGCTCGGGGCGCCCGGCGGATGCACGACACGGGTGACGCGGACGGTTCAGCCGGAGGGAGTACCGTCGCCGGGCGCCGGCGGCCTGTCGCGGGCGAGGGCGCTCGGCCACCAGGCCCGGGGCCCGATGTCGATCATCAGCGCGGGCACCAGCAGCGAGCGCACCACGAGCGTGTCGAGCAGCACCCCGAAGGCGACGATGAAGGCGATCTGCACCAGGAACGCCAGGGGGATCACCATCAGTGCCGCGAACGTGGCGGCGAGCACCACACCCGCCGAGGTGATCACCCCGCCGGTGGTGGTCAGCCCGCGCAGCACCCCCTGCCGGTTGCCGTGCGCGAGCGCCTCCTCCCGGACCCGGGACATCAGGAAGATGTTGTAGTCGACACCGAGCGCCACCAGGAACACGAAGCCGTACAGCGGCACCGAGGCGTCCGTCCCGCTGAACCCGAGGAGGTGCTGGAAGACCAGCGCCGAGACGCCCAGCGTCGCCAGGAAGTTGAGCCCCACGGTCGCGACCAGCAGCACCGGCACGAGGAGCGAACGCAGCAGCAGCATCAGGATCAGCAGGATGACGGCGAGCACGATCGGCACGATGACCGTCCGGTCCCGGGCGGCGGTCTGCTGGGTGTCGTACTGCTGCGCCGTGTACCCGCCGACCAGGGCGTCCGCCCCGGGCACCGCGTGCACCCGCGTGCGCAGCCGCTCGACGGTCTCCTTGGCCGCGTCGCTGTCCGCGGCGGCCTCCAGGGTGGCGTCGATGCGCACCCGCCCGTCGACGGCGAGCGGCTCGCCCGCCCCGGGCCGTCCGGAGGCGGAGACGGCGCCGGCGGCGGCCACGCCCTCGGTGCTGCGTGCGGCGGCCGTCACCTCGGCGGCCCGGCCGGCGTCGGCGATGATGACGGCCGGGTTGCCGGACCCGCCGGGGAAGTGCTCGCCGAGCGTCGCCTGCGCGGCCACCGAGGGCGCGTCGTTCACGAAGATCTCGTCGAGCGGCACGCCCTTGGAGGACAGGGACGGCGAGAAGGCCGCGAAGACGGCCAGCACGAGCGCCGTCACCGCCCAGGTCCGCCGCGGCCGGCCGTTCACCGTCCTCGCGACCCGGCGCCACACGCCGGTGCCCTCCCCGGACTCCTCCGGCGGCTTCGGCCGGGACGGCCAGTAGGCGGCGCGGCCCAGCAGGGCCAGCGTGGCCGGCAGGAAGGTGAGCGTGGTCAGCACGGCGCAGACGATGCCGATGGCGCCGACCGGCCCGAGGGCGCGGTTGTTGGTGAGGTCGCTGGCGAGCAGGGCCAGCAGCCCGAGCGCCACGGTCGCGGCGCTGGCGGTGATCGCCCCGAACGAACGGCGTACGGCGGCCACCGCGGCCCCGAAGCGGTCCCCGCGCAGGGCGAGTTCCTCGCGGAAGCGCGCGGCCAGCAGCAGGGCGTAGTCGGTGGCGGCACCGATCACCAGGATCGACAGGATGCCCTGCACCTGCCCGTCGACCCGGACCACGTCCCGTTCGGCCAGCGCATAGACCACCGCGCAGGCCAGGCCGAGCGCGAAGACGGACCCCAGGATGATCAGGAACGGCAGCAGGACGCTCCGGTACACCAGCAGCAGGATCAGCAGCACGGCGCCGAGGGCCACGCCCAGCAGCAGTCCGTCGATGCCGGCGAACGCGTCCGACAGGTCGGCCTGACTGGCCGCGGGGCCGGCGATCCGCGCCGTGGTGTCCGGCACCGCCCGGGCCGCCTCGCGCACCGCGTCGAGGACCGTGGGCAGTTCGTCGCCGAGGTCGGGCTCCAGCTGGACGACGGCCTGTATCGCCTCGCGGTCGTCGGAGAGCAGGGCGGGCGACGGGCGGCCCACGACGCCGGGCTTCCCGGCGAGCGCGGCGACGGCGCGGCCCGCCTCGGCCTGCCGCTCCTTCGTGATCCGCTCCCCGTCCGCCGTCCAGACCACGATGGCCGGCACGGTCTCGGACCGGTCGAAGGCCGCGCGGGCTTCGAGCACCCGGGTGGATTCGGCGCTGCGCGGCAGGAAGGCGGCCTGGTCGTTGGTGGCCACCTCGCCGAGCTTGCCCGCATAGGGACCGAGCGTTCCGCCCACCCCCAGCCAGACGAGCAGCAGAACGAGCGGTACGAGCCGCCGGGCCCAACGCTGTGCGGTACTCATGCGCATCCCAAGCCGTAGGAAGTGAGTCACCGGAGAAGTAACTCACTCATAAAGTATCTCAATCATTGAGAGATACTAGGCTGGGGGGATGAGCGGCTCCGGTGCACCCACGGCATCTCTTCCGGCGGACGACCCCACGGGGTTGCAGTCCTTCGCCGTTCTGTTGCGCCGGATGAACAGCGAGTTCAACCGCATCGCCCAGGAGTTCGCCCAGGCGCAGGGGCTGCACCTCACCGACATGCAGGCCCTGATCGCGATCCTCGACGCCGACTCCGACCCGGAGGCCGGGGGCGAGCCCATGACGCCGGGCCGTCTGCGGGGGCAGCTCAATCTCACGTCCGGCGCGGTGACCGCGTGCCTCGACCGGCTGGAGCGGGCCGGGCACATCCGCCGCGTCCGGGACGCCGGCGACCGCCGGGTGGTGCACCTGCACTACGCCGACGCGGCCAGGGGCCTGGCCCGGGACTACTTCCGCCCCCTGGCGCGGAGCACCGACGCGGCCCGGAGCCGTTTCAGCCCCGGGGAGCTGGAGGTGGTCGTCCGGTTCCTCGCCGAGATGAACGCGGAACTGGCCGTGCTCCGCCGGGAACCGGGCTGAGGGCTCGTCGCGTACCCGGAGGGGGCCGGACTCGTCACGAGCCCGGCCCCCTGCGCTCAGGTCACTGAGGTCACCGACGTCAGAACTGGAGCGCCCAGGCGTCGATCCGTCCGGTGTCGTAGCGGGCGTTGTCGCTCACGCGCAGCTTCCACGTGCCGTTCGCGGCCTCCGAGGAGGCGTTCACGGTGTACGTGGTGTCGATGTTGTCCGCACTGCCGCCGGTGCCGTACGCCTTCAGCGTGTACGCCGTGCCGTCGGGGGCGATCAGCTGGACCTGGAGGTCACCGATGTAGGTGTGGACGATGTGCACCTCGACGGCCAGGGCCGAGGGGGCGTTGCCGGAGACGCCGGAGACCGTCACCGGGGACTCGGCGGTGGCGTTGTCGGCGATGGCCTGGTCGGCGGTGTTCTCGAAGCGCGGGCCGGGCGGGGTGGTCGTGCCGCCGCCGACGTACAGGAGGCGGTTGGGTGAACCGGTGCCGGGGCTGGTGACGACGCCGGTGGTGGCGGCGGACGTCAGCGCGGCGGAGACCTGTGCGGGCGTGGCCGTGGGGTTGGCGGCCAGGTGCAGGGCGGCGGCGCCGGCGACGTGCGGGCTCGCCATCGACGTGCCGGAGATGGTGTTGGTCGCCGAGTCGCCCGTGCTCCAGGCCGAGGTGATGGACGAGCCGGGCGCGAAGAGGTCCAGGACGGTGCCGTAGTTGGAGTAGCTCGCCTTGGCGTCGCTCGACGTCGTGGCGCCGACCGTGACGGCTTCGGTGACGCGGGCGGGGGACCGGGTGGAGGCGTTGGTGGACTCGTTGCCGGCCGCGACCACGAAGGTGACGCCGGAGGTGATGGCGTTGCGCACGGCCGTGTCGATGGCCGTGTCGCCGGGGCCGCCGAGGGACATGTTGGCGACGGCGGGCTTGACCGCGTTCCGGGCGACCCAGTCGATGCCGGCGACGACCTGGGCGGTGGTGCCCTGGCCGGAGTTGTTCAGCACCCGCACGCCGACGACCTTGGCCTTCTTGGCCACGCCGTAGGCGCTTCCGGCGACCGTGCCGGCGACGTGCGTGCCGTGGCCGTGGCCGTCCTGGGCGGTGTTGTCGTTGTCGACGGCGTCGTAGCCGTAGGAGGCGCGGCCGCCGAAGTCGCCGTGCGTGATGCGGACGCCGGTGTCGATGACGTACGCGGTGACGCCCTCGCCGGCGGAGTCCGGGTAGGTGTACGAGCTGTTCAGCGGCAGGCTCTTCTGGTCGATGCGGTCCAGGCCCCAGGACGGCGGGCTGGGCTGCGTCCCGGTGATGGAGAACGTCCGGTTCTGCACGACGGAGGCGACGGCCGGATCGGCGGCGAGACGTTTCGCCTCGGACTCGGACGCCTCGACCTCGTAGCCGTTCAGGGCCTTGGTGTACGTCCGCTCGATGTCGGCGCCGTACCTGCGGGCGAGCGCGCGGCCTTCGGCGGAAGCGGCCTTCTCCGACTTCAGGGTGACGACGTAGCTGCCGGCGACGGCGTTCGCGGCGCCCTCGTACTGGATACGCCCTTCGGTGGCGGCCGGGGCGGCGCCGGCGGGGAGGGCGGAGACGAGGCTCGCGACGAGCGCCGCGGTGGCCGTCGCGCCGAGCGCGGCCAGTCTTCGCCGGGAGGCTCTGTGGGGAGTACGCATCACTGCCATCTGAGGGGTCCTCCTCAATCGGTGGTGCGCTGTGGGGTGTGGTGCACGCCCGTCGGTCGCCGCCGATGAGGCCAATGGGTCATGGCCATGTCAATCCAGCGGCTACTCCTGTGCGTCAGCGAAAGATTGAGGCCTCCACAGGAATTGCACAAGGGTCCTGCACGGACCGGCAGCCCCTGTGTGACACCCCGTCAGCCGCGAGGGGGCCCCGCGGGGGCGGGAGGCCGGGGCCGTCGCCCGGGGGCCGACAGGACGATGACGGTGTCACTCGGGCCGATCGGCCGGCCATGACGGGGCGTGCGCTCGCCGGCGAGCACGAGCGGTGGCATCTCGGGCCGGCCGTCCGGGGTACCGGCCCGGCGCCCCCGCGTCTCAGCCCGTGGCGGACTGCTCCAGTACCTCAACCGGCAGGGCCCCACCCGCACCGATTACCTCGATGCCGAGCAGCCGCCCCGACTCGTCCACGTCAAGCAACACTTCGGCGCCCGCCCCGAATCCCTCGACGGGGATCTGCCGGACGGCGGCGCCGCCCGCGATGTGTGCGACGAGAGAGACATACGCGGTGTCGTTCTCGCGGTCGTACTCGATGTGCATGCTTCGCCTCTCGGGACGGGCTCAGTTGCGGCCGACGGACACGATGATGCCGGTCCTGTCGATCACGACCCGCACCGCCTGACGGGCCGGCAGGCTCAGCGCCTCCTCCAGCTCCTCGCGGGCCGCGCCCGCCGCCCCGTCCGCGAGGAGCGCCAGCAGCGGCCGGAGCCCCGCCGCCGAGAAGACCGTGCCCGCGCGGACCTCCGAGGCCCACCGGGCCGTCAACCGGTTCGCCGCCCGTACCGCCGTGCCCGTCGACCGCGTTCCGGCGCCCGTCGTCCGCCCCCTACGATGCGCCCAGCCGTACGACGGACCCGCCCACCGTCACAGTCAGGAGCACCGTACCCGTGTCGATACCGCCGCCCCCCGGAAACCCGTACGGCCCGCCCTCCGTCAACCGGCCGCAGGCACACGGCCCGTACGGACCCGCCGGGCGTCCGTACGGCACCCCGGTCTCCGTCAACGCCCTGGCCGTCGCCTCCCTCGTGCTGGGCGTGCTCTGCTTCCTGCCCGCCGCCGGGCTCGTGCTGGGGCTGATCGCGCTGTGGCAGATCCGGCGGTCCGGGCAGAGCGGCCGGGGCATGGCGATCGCCGGGTCGGTGCTGTCGTCCGCAGGGATCGTGCTGTGGGCGGTCGTGCTGACCACGGGAGCCGCGTCCGAGGTCTGGGAGGGCTTCAAGGACGGCGCGCGGGGCGATGAGATCCTCTCGCTGGCCAAGGGCGACTGCTTCGACGCGCCCGGCGGGCTGGACGGCGACACCTACGACATCGACCGGGTGCCGTGTGAAGGGCGGCACGACGGCGAGGTGTTCGCGGTCGTCACGCTGCCGGGCGGCGCCTTCCCGGGCGACGCGAAGATCACCCGCATCGCCGGCGAGAAGTGCTACGCCCTCCAGGACCAGTACGCGATGGACACCTGGGCCATGCCGGCCGATGTCGACGTGTACTACCTGCTGCCCTCCCGGGTGAGCTGGCGCTTCGGCGACCGCGCGATCACCTGCCTCTTCGGCGACACCGAGGCCGGGATCAAGCTGACCGGCTCCCTGCGCGGCGACCCCACCACGCTCGGCACCGACCAGGTCGTCTTCCTGTCGACGGCCAACGCCCTCGACACGGCGCTCTACGAGGAGCCCGAGAAGACCCCCGACGACGACCTCGCCGCCCACAGGGCCTGGGCGGCCCAGGTCCACGACGTGCTCGGCGAGCAGGTCGAGGCGCTGCGCGGGCACGCCTGGCCGGCCGGTGCCCGCAAGCCCGTCGCCGGTCTGGTCGAGGACCTGGAGGACGCCCGGGGGGAGTGGCGGAAGGCGAGCACCGCCGGTGACGCCGACACGTACTACACGCACTACGACAAGGCGTACGGCTTCGTGGACGGCCCGGCGACCGTCACCGCGCGCAAGGCCCTCGGGCTGGCGACGACCCCGCCGGTTCCCGGGGAGGACGAGAACGGGGACCCCGAAGCGGAGGTGTGACGGCCGCCATAGCGGGGAGAAACCGCCTGCGTAAAGCCCTCAGGGCCACCATGTCATCACATCGAGTGATTCTCTGGCCTTTGCTTGCACCGCGGAACCTACGGTTGCCACGCTGTTGCTGTCTGTACAACCTGATGGGAGCGGCCAGTGACATTCGGTGAGCAGCCGGCGTACCTGCGCGTCGCGGGTGATCTCCGCCAGAAGATCGTCGACGGTCAGCTGCCACCGCACACCCGCCTGCCCTCCCAGGCCAGAATCCGCCAGGAGTACGGGGTCTCGGACACCGTCGCGCTGGAGGCCCGCAAGGTGCTCATGGCGGAAGGCCTGGTCGAGGGCCGCTCCGGCTCGGGGACGTATGTGCGCGAGCGGCCCGTGCCCCGGCGCATCTCCCGCTCCGGCTACCGCCCGACGGGCGGGGCCACCCCGTTCCGCCAGGAGCAGGCCGACGGCGAGGGCCGCGGCACCTGGGAGTCCAGCAGCGAGCAGTCCGAGGCGAGTGTCGCGGTCGCCGAGCGGCTGGGCATCGAGCCGGGTGAGCGGGTCATGTGCACGCGGTACCTCTACCGCGAGGGCGGTGAGGCGATGATGCTCTCCACGTCCTGGGAGCCCCTCGCCCTGACGGGCCGGACCCCCGTGATGCTGCCGGAGGAGGGGCCGGTCGGCGGCATGGGCGTCGTCGAGCGCATGCGCGCCATCGACGTGGTCGTGGACAACGTCACGGAGGAGGTCGGCGCCCGGCCCGGCCTCGCCGAGGAACTGCTCGTCCTGGGCGGCGTCCCGGGTCATGTGGTCCTGGTCGTCCAGCGCACGTTCTACGCCTCGGGCCGCCCGGTCGAGACGGCCGACGTGGTCATCCCCGCCGACCGGTACCGGGTCGCCTACCACCTTCCGGTCAAGTAGCCCGCGCTCACATCCGCCCCGCGGTGCGCTCCCCGCGCGCCCCGCTCACACCTTCGCCGGACGGACCGTCGCGGGGCGGGGTGGCGCAGGTCCCGCGGGCGTTCGTCATGTGTGCAGGTCGACGGGCGTGTATGCGGTATGCCTCCGGCCGGTTGCACCGAGGTGCACGCACGGCGCGTTCGTCGCCGTGCGCCCCCCGGGTTCTGGCTGGTTGCGTACCTCTTTGTGAAAAGCCGTATTCGCTCCGTGAAGGTTGGGCGTAGGGTCGGGCATATGCGCATTGCGGTTTCCTTAGCTGGTGGGGTACGGCACAGGCCGCGGGTGGGAAGTGGAGGGGCGCGATGAACGACAGCACGGTCACTCTTCCCTGGCTCGTGATACGAGAGGACGACAACGGCAACCGCTACCGAGTGGGCCGGTACGCGACCCGGGCCGAGGCCCAGAAGATCGCGGACAGCCTCGACGGTCGCGGCCACAAGCAGCTCTACTGGGTCGAGCGGCTCGGCCAGAACGGGCCGGCCGTGGCGCACGACTGACCCCGCGGGAGCACCCGGGGAGGTCCCCGGGGCGCCGGTGCGGCTCCCGTAGGCTCCCCGCATGAGTGAGCGGATCGTCGTAGGGGCCGCGCTGGTCGAGGACGGGCGGCTGCTGGCCGCCCGGCGCAGTGCGCCCGCCGAGCTGGCCGGGCGCTGGGAACTGCCCGGCGGCAAGGTCGAGCCCGGGGAGACGGCCGACGCGGCGCTCGCGCGGGAGTTGCGCGAGGAACTCGGCGTCGACGCCGAGGTGGACGGCCGCGTCCCGGGGGAGTGGCCCCTCAGGGCGCCCTACGTCCTGCACGTGTGGACCGCCCGGCTGCGACCCGGCTCCGCGCCCCCCGAGCCCTTGCAGGACCACGACGAACTGCGCTGGCTCGGCCCCGGCGAGATCTGGGACGTGCCCTGGCTCGACCAGGACGTTCCGGCAGTACAGCAGGCGCTCGCCCACCTGGGAGCCGTCGAGGGTCTCGGCCCGGGCGGTCCCGGGCCGGACGGGCCCGGCGCCTGAAGCCGGCCGGGGGCGTGCGACCCGATGGCGTGCTCCTGGAAGCGCTCCCTACGCCTTTCGTGCCACGGTGCGCTGTCCCGCGCGGTACTCCGCCCCGGATATCGGGTATGTGCCCATTAACCCCATGAATTCGGACATGGGCGGGGCTCCTGCCTGGGGAGTGATCGGCGTGATCGACACCGAAGGTGACTGCGCCGCGTGGGTTTTTCCCGCCGAACCGGGCGCCGTGCGCACCGCCCGCCAGGCCGTGCGCGGCCGGCTCCGCGACTGGGGCCTCGACAGCCTCACGGACCTCGCGGCACTGCTGGTCAGCGAGTTGGTCACCAACGCCCTGCGGCACGCCACGGGCCCCATCGGGGTCCGCCTGGTCCGCCCTTCCGGCCGGTGCGCCGTTCTCCTGGTCGAGGTCTCCGACCCGCTGCCGGACCCGCCCCGCGAACGGGCCGCCCGGCTCGACGACGAGAGCGGCCGCGGACTGCACCTGGTGGCCTCCTCCTCCCGCCGGTGGGGCACCCGGCCCGGCGTCTCGGGCAAGACCGTCTGGTTCGAACTCGCGGTGCCGGAGTGAAAATCCGGTGTACGTACGTCTTACCGCTGTAGAGCGAATGGTTCAGGCCAGTGGCGGTTGCCGACGCTCGGGATTCGACGACGTGTCCCCTGGTTAGAAGACTGGAAGTGTTGTCACGGTCCGGACCGAAAACCATCGGGACCGTGCTGTGATCGTGAACACCGTGTTGTGCGGCACCGTAGTGCTGGATACTGCGGGCAGCCGCCCCCGGTGACCGGTGCCGGACGCGGTGAGCTGGAGGGGACGGTTCGCGTGAGCGAGATACCAGCGAAGTCCACGGAGTCCGAGGACCCGTCGGAGGGCGCGAGGGCGAGGGCTGCCGACGGCCTGGCCTCCGCGGTGGGAGGTGCGCTCGCCGCCGACGGGGTCCCGCAGGGGGACGCCATGTGGCAGAGCAGTCCCCCGGGATCCATCTACGACTACATCAAGGTCGCGTCCTTCTCCATCGGGCCCGACGGGCTGGTCGAGCAGTGGAGCCTGCGTGCCGAGCACCTCTTCGGCATCCCCGCCGACCGCGCCGTCGGCATGGATCCCATCGAGGCGTTCATCGATCCGCGTCACCGCGAGCGCGGTATGCGCAAGATGGCCGAGATCCTCGACGGCCGCGAGTGGACCGGCGTGGTGCCCTTCCGGATGCCGCGGGGTGTCGAGGGCGAGTGCGGCCACGAGGGGCTCGCCGAGGTGTACGTCATGCCGACGCGCACCGAGGAGGGCGACAAGGCAGCCGTCTGCATCGTCGTCGACGTGCGCACGCTGCGCAGCATCGAGACCGACCTCGCCGCCTCGCAGGCCATTTTCAGTCAATCCCCGTTCGGCTTCCTGCTGATCGACCCCGACCTGCGGGTCCGCCGGGTCAACCAGCGGTTCGCCTCCATCTTCGGCGGCGCGCCCGACGACCACCGCGGCAAGGGCGTCCACGACTACCTCCAGCGCGGCGAGGCCGACCGGGTCGCCGCCACGCTGCGGCGGGTGCTGGAGACCGGCAGCTCCATCACCGACATGCACGTCACGGGCTTCGTGCCGGGCTCCGACGAACGCCGCCACTGGTCCGTCAACCTCTACCGCGTGCACAGCGGTTCGGGCCGCCCCATCGGGATCGCCTGGCTCGGCATCGACATCACCGCCCGCCGCGCCGCCGCCCGCGAGGCCGCCGCCGCCCGGCGCAACCTCGCCCTGCTGAACGAGGCGGGCGCCCGCATCGGCAACTCCCTGGACCTGGAGACGACGGCCCGCCAGCTCCTCGACGTCGTCGTCCCCGGCTTCTGCGACCTGGCCACGGTCGACCTCTACCAGGGCCTGCTGGCCGGCGACGAGACCCCGCCCGGGCTCGCCGACGGCAGCGCCGAACTGCGCCGGGTCGCCTTCGCCAGCGCCGTCTCCGACGCGCCCTTCGCCGGCACCGGTGTGCCCGTCGCGGTGGGCGCCGTCCACCACTACCCGTTCAACTCGCCCTGTGCGGACGCCCTGCGCACGGCCCGCCCGCAGACCGTCCCGGGCGAGGACGGCGGGCTCGTGCAGTCCACGCTCGCGGTGCCGATGGTCGCCCACGACACCGTCGTCGGGCTGGTGCAGTTCGCCCGCACCAAGGGCAGCGAGCCGTTCGGCGACCGGGACCGCGACCTCGCCGTGGAACTGGCCGCGCGGGCCGCCGTCTGCATCGACAACGCCCGCCTCTACCGCCGCGAGCACGAACGCGCGTTGATACTGCAACGGTCCCTGCTCCCACCCGGCGACCCGGAGGCATCCGGCCTCGACATCGCCTGCCGTTACCTGCCCGGCAGCGTCAACACCGGCCGGCCCAGCGAGGTCGGCGGCGACTGGTTCGACGTCATCGAACTGCCCGGGCACCGCACCGCGCTGGTCGTCGGCGACGTCATGGGCCGGGGCCTGCGCGCCGCCGTCGCCATGGGCGAACTCCGCACGGCGGTGCGCACCCTGGCCCAGCTCGACCTGGAACCGGCCGAGGTGCTCTCACAGTTGGACGAGATCGCCCGCGGCCTCGGAGCTCCCGGCGGGGTGCAGCAGGCGACCCGGGCGGCCCGCCGCCCCCGCGAGGCGGACCTGTCGGAGGTGTACCTCGCCACCTGCGTCTACGCCGTCTACGACTCCGTCACCCGGCGCTGCACGTTCGCCAACGCGGGCCATCTGCCGCCCGTGCTGGTCGAGCCGGGCGAGGCGGCACTGATGCTGGACGTGCCGCCGGGCATGCCGCTCGGCGTCGGCGGCGAGCCCTTCGAGGAGGTCGAGGTCGAACTGCCCGAAGGCGCCCTGCTCGCGCTCTACACGGATGGACTGGTCGAAAGCCGCGACCACCCCCTGGACGAGGGACTCCAGGCCTTCGTCAGCGCCCTCGCCGACCCCACCCAGCCGCTGGAGGACGTCTGCGACCACGTCCTCAACACCCTCGACACCCACCACGGCGAGGACGACATCGCGTTGTTGATGGCACGTGTACAGGGACTGCCCACGGATTCCGTCGGCGACTGGACCCT
Organism: Streptomyces sp. SID5643; assembly: GCF_009872555.1. Taxonomy (NCBI): domain Bacteria; kingdom Bacillati; phylum Actinomycetota; class Actinomycetes; order Kitasatosporales; family Streptomycetaceae; genus Streptomyces; species Streptomyces sp. SID5643. The sequence continues at coordinate 22,967 of NZ_WWIC01000249.1, read as the reverse complement.
GCCGCGCGAGCCGCGCAGCGTGGGCCGGGCCCGCGAGTACGCCCGCGCCCAGCTGCTCGCCTGGGACATGGAACCCCTGGTCGACACCACGGAGCTCCTGGTCAGCGAGCTGGTCACCAACGCCCTGCGCTACGGCGAGGGCGAGATCCGTTTGCGTCTCCTGCTCGACCGCACGCTGGTCTGCGAGGTCTGGGACTCCGGCCTGGTCCAGCCCCGCCGGCGCCGCGCCCGTGACACCGACGAAGGCGGCCGCGGCCTCCAGCTGGTCGGCCTCCTCAGCGCCGCGTGGGGCTCCCGCCGCACGCCCCGGGGCAAGACGGTGTGGTTCGAACTGCCCCTGCCCGGCGGCGACACGAGCCTGACGGATCCGGCGGAGGCGCTGCTGAGCCTGTTCTGACGGCAACCGAACGTCCGTACTGATCGTCATCCCCGGCAACACCATCCGCAACACCGGGGAGACGGCATGGACCGCACGGAAGGCACCACCCCGGCCGAGGCGGCCGCCGAAGACGCCGCGCAGGACCCTCCCACACCCCAGGGAGAAGGCAAGCGGCGCCGCCGCTGGATCAGGCGCACGGCGCTCGCCGTGGTCCTGGTCCTGCTGGTCCCGCTCCTGGCCGCACTGACAGCCCTCCGCATCAACTACACGGGCGACCCGGCCGACGGCACCCGCACCCGCGACCGCGACGCCCTCTGGCTCGGCCACGCCTGGGTGGACGGCCGCAAGAAGGACGCCGACGTCACCGCCCTGGCCCGCCGCCTGCGGGACACCGGCATCCGCGACCTGTACGTCCACTCGGGCCCTCTGGAGCACGACGGCACCCTCCCCAAGTCGGTCTATCCGAGGGCCCGCTGGTTCATCGACGCCGTGCACGAGAAACTGCCCGGCGTCCGCGTGCAGGCCTTCCTCGGCGACGTCCTCGCGTCCGAGGACAGCGAGGGCATGCTCCTGAACGACCCGGACACCCGCGCGGCGGTCGTCCGCTCCGCCCGCCAGGTCCTGGACACCGGCTACGAGGGCATTCACCTCGACCTGGAACCCATGCCGTCCGGCGACCGCGACTTCCTCACCCTGCTCGACTCCCTGCGCCGCGAGACCCGCTCCCGGGACGCCCAGCTCTCCGTCGCCGCCCACCAGATCGACCCGCTCCCGGCCCTGCACACCGTGTTCGGCCTCTTCACCGAGCATCCCAAGTGGTGGTCGCAGAAGTTCTTCGGCCAGGTCGCCCGCCGCGTCGACCAGATCGCCCTGATGTCCTACGACACCGCCCAGCCCCTGGAGGGCACCTACGGCGGCTTCGTCGCCCAGCAGACCTCCCTCGCCCTGGAGGTCACCCCGCCCTCCACCGACCTGCTGATGGGGCTGCCCTTCTACTACGAGAGCAACTTCACCCACTGGGGCCACGCCGAGACCGTCCCCGCAGCGGTCCGGGGCGTCCGCCTCGGCCTGACCCGCACGGACGCGGACCGGGCCCGCTTCGGCGTCGCGCTGTACATCGACTTCGCCGCCACGGAGGCCGACTGGCGTGCCTACAAGGAAGACTGGGTCGGGTGACCCGGACCCGGCGCCCCCCGCCCCGCACCCGCACCTGCCCGCGGACGCGGCCGTCGTCGAGGACCCTCGTCGAGCGCGATCTCCCGCATCCGGGCCGGATGCGGGAGATCGCGGAACACAACTTCCAGCAGGCGCTCAGCCTGCCGAAGAGCGCCTCCTGATCTTCGAGCCCAGCCACACCAGCGGGTCGTACTTGCGGTCCGCCGCCCGCTCCTTCAGCGGGATCAGCGCGTTGTCCGTGATCTTGATGCCCTCGGGGCAGACCTCGGTGCAGCACTTGGTGATGTTGCAGTAGCCGAGGCCGTGCTCGTCCTGGGCGGTGGTCTTGCGGTCCAGGCCGGTTTCCGCCGCCGCGTCCAGCGGGTGCATGTCCAGCTCCGCCACCCGCATCAGGAACCGGGGTCCGGCGAACGCCTGCTTGTTCTCCTCGTGGTCGCGGACCACATGGCAGGTGTCCTGGCACAGGAAGCACTCGATGCACTTGCGGAACTCCTGCGAGCGGTCCACGTCCTCCTGCATCATCCGGTACTCGCCCGGAGCGACACCGGCCGGCGGCACGAAGGCCGGGACCTCCCTGGCCTTGGTGTAGTTGAAGCCGACGTCGGTGACCAGGTCGCGGACGACCGGGAACGCCCGCAGCGGCGTCACCGTGATGGTCTCCTCGCGGTCGAACACCGACATGCGCGTCATGCACATCAGCCGCGGCCGGCCGTTGATCTCCGCCGAGCAGGAACCGCACTTGCCCGCCTTGCAGTTCCAGCGCACGGCGAGGTCGGGCGTCCGGGTGGCCTGGAGGCGGTGGATGATGTCGAGCACCACCTCGCCCTCGTTGACCTCGACCTCGAAGTCCTCCAGGCCGCCGCCGCTCACGTCCCCGCGCCACACCTTGAAGTGGGCCGTATAGCCGCTCATTCGTAGAGCTCCTCTTCGGCGAGGTACTTGACCAGCTCCTCCTTGTCGAACAGGGCGAGCAGGTCGGCACGGACGGGTTCGGTGGTCTCCCGGGTGAGCTCGATCTGACCGCGGACCGGGTCCGTGGCCGCCAGGCCGCCCGTCGGGTCGGTGAGCGCGCACAGCAGGTTGATCCGCCGCCAGGCGCGGTCCATCCCCGGATGGTCCTCGCGCGTGTGGCCGCCGCGCGACTCGGTGCGCTCCAGCGCGGCCCGCGCCACACACTCACTGACCAGCAGCATGTTCCTGAGGTCCAGGGCGAGGTGCCAGCCCGGGTTGAACTGCCGGTGCCCCTCGACCCCGGCCCGGCGCGCCCGCACCCGCAGCTCGGCAAGCTTCTCCAGGGCCTGCTCCATCTCCGGCTCCCGGCGGATGATGCCGACCAGGTCGTTCATCGTCTGCTGGAGCTCCTGGTGCAGGGTGTACGGGTTCTCCGGCGGGCCCCCGGAGGGCTCCTCGGTCTCCGCCTCGGCCGAGAAGGGCCGCAGGGCCTCGGCGGCGGCCGCGTCGACCTGGACGTCGTCCACGACGGGCCGCGCCCCGGACAGCCCCGCCGCGTACTCGGCCGCGTGCCGGCCCGCCCGGCGGCCGAACACCAGCAGGTCGGACAGTGAGTTGCCGCCGAGCCGGTTGGAGCCGTGCATGCCGCCGGCCACCTCACCGGCCGCGTACAGCCCGGGCACCCCGCGCGCCGCCGCCGTGTCGGACTCGACGGCGACCCCGCCCATCACGTAGTGGCAGGTGGGCCCGACCTCCATCGCCTCCGCGGTGATGTCGACATCCGCCAGCTCCTTGAACTGGTGGTACATCGACGGCAGCCGGCGCCGGATGACCTCGGCGGGCATCCGCGTCGACACGTCCAGGAACACGCCCCCGTGCGGCGAGCCGCGCCCCTCCTTCACCTCGGCGTTGATCGCCCGCGCGACCTCGTCACGGGGGAGCAGCTCGGGCGGGCGCCGGTTGTGGTCCGGGTCGTCGTACCAGCGGTCGCCCTCCTCCTCCGTCTCGGCGTACTTGTCCTTGAAGACGTCGGGGATGTAGTCGAACATGAACCGCTTGCCGTCGGAGTTGCGCAGCACACCGCCGTCGCCGCGCACCGACTCGGTGACGAGGATGCCCTTCACCGACGGCGGCCAGACCATGCCGGTCGGGTGGAACTGCACGAACTCCATGTTCAGCAGGGGAGCGCCGGCGAGCAGGGCCAGGGCGTGGCCGTCGCCGGTGTACTCCCACGAGTTCGACGTCACCTTGAAGGACTTGCCGATGCCGCCGGTGGCGATCACCACGGCCGGTGCCTCCAGCACGAAGAAGCGGCCCGACTCGCGCTCGTAGGCGAAGACCCCGCAGACCCGTCCGCCCTCCTTCAGGACACGCGTGACCGTGCACTCCTGGAAGACCTTCAGCCGGGACTCGTAGTCGCCGGTCTCACGGAAGTCCTCCTGCTGGAGGGAGACGATCTTCTGCTGGAGGGTGCGGATCAGCTCCAGGCCCGTGCGGTCGCCGACGTGGGCCAGGCGCGGGTACTCGTGGCCGCCGAAGTTGCGCTGGGAGATCCGGCCGTCCTTGGTGCGGTCGAACAGCGCCCCCCAGGTCTCCAGCTCCCACACCCGCTGCGGCGCCTCCTGGGCGTGCAGCTCGGCCATCCGCCACTGGTTGAGGAACTTGCCGCCGCGCATGGTGTCGCGGAAGTGCACCTGCCAGTTGTCACCGCTGTTGACGTTGGCCATGGCCGCGGCGATGCCGCCCTCGGCCATCACCGTGTGCGCCTTGCCGAACAGCGACTTGCAGATCACGGCCGTACGGGCGCCGCGCTCACGGGCCTCGATGGCGGCGCGCAGGCCCGCGCCGCCCGCGCCCACCACGACGACGTCCCACTCCTGCCGGTCGACCACGGACATCGGTAAGGCCCCATCCCTCTAGAAGAAGCGCGGATCGTCGAAGACACCCGACGCGACCAGGTAGACGTAGAAGTCGGCGAGCGCCACGCTCACCAGCGACGCCCAGGCGAGCTGCATGTGCCGGGCGTTGAGCTTCCCCGCCCACTGCCACATGCGGTAGCGCACGGGATGCCGGGAGAAGTGCTTGAGCTTGCCGCCGACGATGTGCCGGCAGGAATGGCAGGAGATCGTGTACGCCCAGATCAGCACGATGTTGACCAGGAACACGAGGGTCCCGAGACCCATGTGGCCCCAGGCGTACGTCTCGTCGCGGAAGGCGAGCACCGTGTCGTAGGTCAGGATTCCGGCGACCACGATCGCGGCGTAGAAGAAGTACCGGTGGATGTTCTGCAGGACCAGCGGGAAGCGGGTCTCGCCGGTGTACTTCTTGTGCGGCTCGGCCACCGCGCAGGCCGGCGGGGAGGCCCAGAAGCCGCGGTAGTAGGCCTTGCGGTAGTAGTAGCAGGTCAGGCGGAAGCCGAGCGGGAAGATCAGGATGATGATCGCGGGCGAGATGCCCCACCAGCTCCCGAAGATCTCCCAGTTCGGGCCGGCCTTCATCGGCTCGCAGTTCTCCGCCAGGCACGGGGAGTAGAAGGGCGAGACGTACGGCGCCGCGTAGTAGTCGGCGTTCGCGAAGGCCCGCCAGGTCGAGTACACGATGAACGCGAGCAGACCGGCCGCGGTGCCGGCCGGGGCCAGCCACCAGCGGTCGGTCCGCAGATGCGGGGCGGCGATCGCGGCCCGCGCAGCGCCCCGCACACCGCCGCTCTCAGGTCTGGGTTCGGTGGCGGGGGGTTCCGTACCAGTGGCCACGTGACGACTCCGGTCGGGTTCGGGGGAGGTGCCGGTCGCGCTCGACTCCTCCCCGGGTCAGGGAGCGCGCCGGTCCCGGGCGCCGAGCCCCTCGTCGTCCGAGTCGCTCCACAGGGCGGAGTCGTACGGCGTGTCCGAGATGGTGACCAGCTCGGGGCGGATCGGTGCGGCGGGTGACGCGGCGGCGTCGCGCAGCAGGGCGACGCTCTCGCGCAGGTGGTTGGCGTCGGCACGGACGCGGCGCATCTCCAGGCCGCCGGTGCCGAGCTGCTTCTCCAGGCGTCCCAGCGAACGGAACACTTCGTCGAGACTGCGCTGGACTGACGTCAGTTCGTCGTGAACGGACATGACTTGCCCTCACTTCCACGGGTCCTTCGCGGCCCAAGGCGGCAACGTTCATGCGCCTGCGAGTGTTGCGCGTCACACCTTGTGCTGTGAAGGGATGTGCATCGATTGGCCGAGGCGCGTGGGTGCACTGTGCGGTGCGTTGCGCCGCACGGGTGGCTTCCCGCCCGTGCTCGCCGTGTCGCTCTGCGTTGCCGAACCCTTTCCTCTTCAGTGGCCGCATACATCAGATGAACTCCAAATACCGCCAAAAGTGATCATAACGCCCGCGGCTTCCCGGAGGTAGCACAGATGTCCCAGCACGGCGTCGGCCCGCGCGCGGTCACGCGTTCGGTCGCCTTCCTCACCGCGGGGGTGCTCGCGGTGCCCGCGCTCGCCGGATGCGGCTCCGAGGACCCGTCCGGCAAGCCGCTCGCCGGGCAGGACATCCAGCCCGCCCCCCGCGACCGGATCGCCGACGGCGGCAGCCTGCGCTGGGCCGTCGACTCCGTGCCCGACACGCTGAACACCTTCCAGTCGGACGCCGACGCCACCACCACCCGCGTCGCCCAGGCCGTCCTGCCGTCGATGTTCCGCATGGACGCCTCCGGGCGCCCGGAGCGCAACCCCGCCTATCTGGAGTCCGCCGAGGTCGTCGAGACCGAGCCCAAGCAGGTCGTCCTGTACAAGCTCAACCAGGAGGCCGTCTGGAGCGACGGCCGGGAGATCGGCGCCGCCGACTTCGCCGCCCAGTGGCGCGCCCTGTCCGGTAAGGACACCGCCTACTGGACCGCCCGCAACGCCGGCTACGACCGCATCCAGAAGATCGAGCGCGGCGACAGCGCCCTGGAGGTGCGGGTCACCTTCAGCCGCCCCTACGCCGACTGGCGCTCGCTGTTCTCGCCGCTGTACCCGAAGGACGTCATGGGCACCCCGGACTCCTTCAACGACGGAGCCCGCAAGAAGCTCAAGGTCACCGCCGGCCCCTTCCTGGTGGAGAAGGCCGACCGGGAGGACGGGGAGATCACCCTCACCCGCAACCCGCGCTGGTGGGGCGAGCCGGCCAGGCTCTCCGAGATCGTGCTGCGCACCGTCCCGCGCGACAAGCGGGCCGCGGAGCTGGCCGCCGGCACCCTCGACCTGGCCGAGATCGACCCGGCTGCGGCCCGCCGCATCACCCTCGCCGCCCGCCCCCGCAGTTCCGGCAGCCCGCTGATGGGCCCGGACGCCGACCGGTCCGCCGCGGACTCCCTGCGCTCCTGGGCCGTCGCCAACGGCTCCGACGAGGACGCCGCCGACGAGGAGACCGTCGCCCGCAAGAAGCTGCGCAAGGCGGCCGTGAAGTACGCCCGGCAGCAGCAGGCCCTCAGCGGCTTCGAGGTCCGCAAGTCCCTGGAGCCCGCCTACACCCAGCTCGCCCTGAACGGCGCCGAGGGTCCGCTCACCGACGAACGCGTCCGCAGGGCCGTCGCCCGCGCCCTGGACCGCAAGGAACTCGCCCAGGCCGTTCTCAAGCCCCTCGGCCTGCCCGCCGTCCCGGTCGGCAGCCACCTCGCCCTGTCCGGCCAGGCCCACTACGCCGACAACAGCGGCGCCCTCGGAGGCCAGGACACCAAGGAGGCCCAGGCGCTGCTCGCGGACGCCGGGTGGGTGCGCGGCGGCCCGGTCGAGGAGCAGAAGAAGGAGAAGGCCGCCGGACCCGAGGGCGAGGAGGCCGAGGACAGCGGCGAGGACAACAAGGCCCAGCACGGGCCGGACCCGGCCGGTCACCTCGCCCCCGACGGCAGGCAGTACAAGCAGCACCAGGGCGGCGCCCCCGGTGCGTACGCCCCCCGGGGCACCGCCGCCCCGGCGAACCAGGAGGCCGCCCGGCTCGCCAAGAACGGCAAGGCGCTCACCCTCCGCTTCGTGCTCCCCTCCGGGCCCGGTTCCCAGACACTGCGCACCGTCGCGGACCGCATCTCCCGCATGCTGGAGCGCGTCGGCATCGGCACGGAGATCTCCAAGGTCTCCGACGAGTCCTACTTCAAGGACCACATCGCCTCCGGCCAGTACGACCTCGCCCTGTACTCCTGGCCCGCCACGGCGTACCCGGCCACCGACGCCCGCCCCGTCTTCGCCAAGCCCGTCCCGGCCGCCGACGGCTCGCTGAACGTCGAGCAGAACTACACGCGCGTCGGCACCGACCAGGTCGACCAGCTCTTCGACGAAGCCGTGACCACCCTCGACGAGGGGGAGTCCCGGTCCCTGATCCGCAAGGCCGACTCCCGCATCTGGGCGGCGGCCGGCTCGATCCCCCTCTTCCAGCGCCCCCAGCTCCTCGCGGCCCGCAAGAACCTCGTGAACGCCGGCGCCTTCGGCTTCGGCACACCGGTCTACGAGGACATGGGCTTCCTGAAGAAGGGCGCGAAGCCGGCGTCGGGCCCCTCGGCGAAGGGCTCGGCCGCCCGGTAGCTCTGGGAACGCTCAAACGCCTTGCCGTCCCCGCCCGGCGTCCGCACCATGAGGAGCACTGATCATGGTGCGGGCGCCGGGCGTCCGTACTCGGGGGACGGGGGCCGGCGGATGCGCGGCACGGTGGGACGGGCCTGCGGGGCCGGACTGGTCATCGGGGTGCTGGTGACGGGGCTGACGGCCTGCACGGGGGACGCGGGCGGCGACGGCAAGGCCGAGGCCTGCACGAACGGCGGCTATGCCTGGTCCGGCGTGCAGCGGACGCAGAAGCTGACCGCGATGAGCGACCCGATCATGTTCGAGAAGCGGACCGCCTCCTACTCGGCCAAGCTCAAGCCCGTGGATGACAAGGTCTACCGGCCGTCCGTGACCGGCGCGCCCCGGGGCATCGGCGCGGCCGCCGTGATCATGGCGCTGGGCAGACACCTGAAGGCCGAGGAACCGCTCGCCGGTCCCTCCGAGAAGGAGGTCCCGGAGGAGGACCACTTCTTCGAGGTGGCGACCGGCGACCTCAAGGGCGCGTACTACTCCTGGGGCTACATCAGGCTGGTCACCGCAGACTTCACGTACACCTGCGGAAACGGCGAGCCCGTCAAGGGGCGGGTGCGGACGTGGGAGGGCACCGGCAGCGGCTTCATGCCCTGTTCCGAGGAACTGCCCGAAGGCGTGGGCGCCCGTGCGGCGGCCCGTGAACTGTGCCCGCCGGACTCCCGAGCCGCGAGGGCGGCGGACTGAGCCGAGCCGCCCCCAAGCGGCCCCGGCGGCCCGCCCGGGCCGCCGGGGGCTCTGGAACCCTCGACACCGGCGCCTTCGGCTTCGGCACACCGGTCTACGAGGACATGGGCTTCTCTGAAGAAGGGCGCGAAGCCGGCGTCGGGCCCCTCGGCGAAGGGCTCGGCCGCCCGGTAGCTCTGGGAACGCTCAAACGCCTTGCCGTCCCCGCCCGGCGTCCGCACCATGAGGAGACTGATCATGGTGCGGGCGCCGGGCGTCCGTACTCGGGGGACGGGGGCCGGCGGATGCGCGGCACGGTGGGACGGGCCTGCGGGGCCGGACTGGTCATCGGGGTTCTGGTGACGGGGCTGACGGCCTGCACGGGGGACGGGGACGGCAAGGGCGAGAAGACCGGCAAGGCCGTGGCGAAGACCTGCTCGGACGGCACGTTCGCCTGGTCCCACGTCACGAAGCGGGACCGGCTGACCGGCATCTCCGACCCCGAGCGGCTCGGCGAGGGCGGCGGCAGCCTGCAGAACCGCATCCGGCGGGTGTACACCCCCAGCCCCTCGGTACGCGCCGACGGACCGGCCCCGTCGCCTGCGGAGATCCTCTTCTCGCTCGGCAAGAAGATCGGCGCGATCGACTCCGACGCGCGCACCCTGGCGGAGGTGAGTGGCGAGACCTGGGCGTTCACCGACGTCCGGCTCCCGGCCCCCGAGCTCGACGACGGCCGCGTCTCGCCCCACGCGGCCGGCGAGTTCGTCCAGTACGCCGGGGTGCGGGAAGTGACGGCGGACTTCCGCTACACCTGCCCGGACGGCAGGACCGTCTCCGGCCACGCCCGGAACTGGACGGTCGACATCTCCGGCCTGACCGACTGCGACGAGCGCCCCGACTCGGCCCTCGCCCGGGAGGTCGCCCGGCGCTCCTGCGCCTGAACAGCTCCCTGAAACGTGGCCTGACCTGCACCGACGTAGCCCGGCTAACCCCCGCGGCCGCAGCCCCGTACCATGGGGTGAGGCCGTGGCATGTTGAGCCCGGCAGGGCCCGCGCACCACCGACGTACGCGCAGGGCATTTCCACCACTCCGGGAGTACGCCTTTTATGGCCACGCGCCACGACATCCGCAACGTCGCCATCGTCGCCCACGTCGACCACGGCAAGACCACCATCGTCGACGGCATGCTGAAGCAGGCCGGCGCCTTCGCCGCGCACCAGCTCGACTCGGTCGACGACCGCATGATGGACTCGAACGACCTGGAGCGTGAGAAGGGCATCACGATCCTGGCCAAGAACACGGCGGTGAAGTACCACCCGAAGGACGGGGGGGACGTCATCACCATCAACATCATCGACACCCCCGGTCACGCCGACTTCGGCGGCGAGGTCGAGCGCGGTCTGTCGATGGTCGACGGTGTCGTCCTGCTCGTGGACGCCTCCGAGGGTCCGCTCCCGCAGACCCGCTTCGTGCTGCGCAAGGCCCTCCAGGCCCGGCTGCCCGTCATCCTGTGCATCAACAAGACGGACCGCCCCGACGCCCGGATCGACGAGGTCGTCAACGAGACCTACGACCTCTTCCTCGACCTGGACGCCGACGAGGAGCAGATCGAGTTCCCGATCGTCTACGCCTGCGGCCGCGACGGCATCGCCTCGCTGACCAAGCCGGACAACGGCACGGTCCCGGCCGACTCCACCAGCCTGGAGCCGTTCTTCTCCACGATCCTGGAGCACATCCCGGCCCCCACCTACGACGAGGCCGCCCCGCTCCAGGCCCACGTCACCAACCTGGACGCCGACAACTTCCTCGGCCGTATCGCGCTGCTCCGCGTCGAGCAGGGCGAGCTGCGCAAGGGCCAGACGGTCGCGTGGATGAAGCGCGACGGGTCCGTCAGCAGCGTCCGCATCTCCGAGCTGATGATGACCGAGGCGCTCACCCGCAAGCCGGCCGAGATGGCCGGCCCCGGTGACATCTGCGCGGTCGCCGGTATCCCGGACATCATGATCGGCGAGACCCTGGCCGACCCGGAGAACCCGGTCGCGCTGCCGCTGATCACGGTCGACGAGCCCGCGATCTCCATGGTCATCGGCACCAACACCTCCCCGCTGGTAGGCCGCGGCGCCACCGGCAAGGGCGCCGACAACAAGGCGGCCGTCAAGGACCGCAAGGTCACCGCCCGCCAGGTCAAGGACCGCCTCGACCGCGAGCTGATCGGTAACGTCAGCCTCCGCGTGCTCGACACCGAGCGTCCCGACGCCTGGGAGGTACAGGGCCGCGGTGAGCTGGCGCTGGCCATCCTGGTCGAGACGATGCGCCGGGAAGGCTTCGAGCTGACCATCGGCAAGCCGCAGGTCGTCACCAAGGAGGTCGACGGCAAGACCTACGAGCCCGTCGAGCGCATGACGATCGACGTGCCCGAGGAGCACATGGGCGCCGTCACGCAGCTCATGGGCGTCCGCAAGGGCCGCATGGACAACATGTCCAACCACGGCTCCGGCTGGGTCCGCATGGAGTTCGTCGTGCCCTCGCGCGGTCTCATCGGCTTCCGCACCGAGTTCCTGACCCAGACCCGCGGCACGGGCATCGGCCACTCGATCCACGAGGGCTTCGAGCCCTGGTTCGGCACGCTCCAGACCCGTAACAACGGCTCCCTGGTCGCCGACCGCGCCGGTGCCGTCACCGCGTTCGCGATGACCAACCTCCAGGAGCGCGGCGTGCTCTTCGTGGAGCCGGGCACCGAGGTGTACGAGGGCATGATCGTCGGCGAGAACTCCCGCGCCGACGACATGGACGTCAACATCACCAAGGAGAAGAAGCTCACGAACATGCGGTCCTCCACGGCCGATGTGACCGAGTCGATCGTCCCGCCCCGCAAGCTGTCGCTGGAGCAGTCCCTGGAGTTCTGCCGGGACGACGAGTGCGTCGAGGTCACCCCGGAGGCCGTGCGCATCCGCAAGGTGAACCTGGACGCCCGCGAGCGCGCCCGCGCCGCGAGCCGCGCCAAGCACGGCTGACGCCTGCCGCAGTACGACAGCACCGGGCACTCCGCGTGAGCGGGGTGCCCGGTGGCGTTGTCTGAAGGGGAGGTAACGCAGGGGCAAGGGGTAGGGAAAACCCTCGACTTGCCGGTGACGGCCGTCAGGGGCGGTCTTCTCCCACTACCCTGCTGCGGAAGTGCCCTGCCTCCCCGGCCTCGGGGAACGCACAACGGCCTTGCCGCACAAGCCCCTTGAGCGCGCGACAGACTCCGGTGGAACCCTGCACGGGACCCACGGTACGTCGCAAGCGGTTTTTCTCACTCTCGCGTCCGGAATGCGGACAGTCTTTACCGATAGATGTGTAACAAGTCCGTTTCGCAGGGATCTCTCACCAAACCCTTTGTCCGGATTTTGGAAGATGTATACGCGAGCTGTGATCGAACCGAGACCTCGTGGGTGTGGTTCGGCCCTGGCGTTTGGCAGATAGTTAGGCGCGTAGAGCTCGGATGTACGGGTCACCCGCTGGCAGCGGCGCCGACTCACGAGCGCGGGGGCACCTGACGATTTCCGGCACCGGCGACGGGCGGTGGCGGTGGTCTGTCTGTGCTCCCTTCGCGGTGAACCAATGACTTCTTTAGGAGGAACCCATGCGCGGTGCCAAGAGCGCCAAGTGGGTCGCGGGGGCGATAGTCGTCGCCCTGGCCGCCACCGCCTGCGGCGGCAACGGTGATGACGAGGGTAAGAGCAAGGGTTCCGGACCTGCCGGTTACGTCTCGATCGACGTCGGCGAGCCCCAGAAGCCCCTGATCCCGGCTGACACCAACGAGTCCAACGGCTCGTACGTCATCCAGTCCCTCTTCACCCAGCTGCTGGACTTCGACGCCAAGGGCAACGTCGTCTACACGAACGCGGAGTCGGTCACCACCGACGACTCCAAGACGTGGACGGTCAAGCTCAAGAAGGGCTGGAAGTTCCACAACGGCGAAGAAGTCACCTCCAAGTCGTACATCGACGCTTGGAACTGGTACGCCAACATCAAGAACAACCAGCAGAACTCGTTCTGGTTCCAGGACATCAAGGGCTACGACGACGTCCACCCGGAGAAGGGTGACCCGAAGGCCGAGACCATGTCCGGTCTGAAGGCCGTGGACGACCACACCTTCACCATCGAGCTGAAGTACACGATGCCGTACTTCAACTACAAGCTCGGCTACACCACGTGGGCCCCGCTGCCCAAGGTCTTCTACGACGACCCGAAGGCCTTCGGCCAGAAGCCGGTCGGCAACGGTCCCTACAAGTTCGAGAAGTGGGACCACAAGAAGCTCATCCAGGTCAAGGCCTGGGACGAGTACCAGGGCCCGAACAAGGCGAAGAACAAGGGCGTCCAGTTCAAGGCCTACACGACGCTCGAGGCCGCCTACAAGGACGTCGTCTCCGGCAACCTGGACATGATCCGCCAGGTCGGCCCGACGGACCTGCCGAAGTACAAGCAGGACCTCGGCGACGGCGCCATCGAGCAGCCGTACGCGGCCCTCCAGTCGCTGACCCCGGCGTTCTACTCCAAGACCTTCAAGGACATCGACCCGAAGGTCCTGCAGGGTCTGTCGATGGCGATCGACCGCGACACGATCACCAAGACGGTTCTGAACAACACCCGCACGCCGGCGCAGTCCTTCACGCCGCCCGGTGTCAAGGGCAACCAGAACCTGGACACCGACGTGTTCACGTACAACCCGGCGAAGGCCAAGCAGCTCATCAAGGAGGGTGGCGGCGTCCCGGGCAACAAGTTCACCATCCAGTACAACACCGACGGTGGGCACAAGGAGTGGGTGACCGCGGTCTGCGAGTCCATCCGCAAGGCCACTGGTGTCGACTGCGCCGGCGACCCCAAGCCGGACTTCGCCACGGACCTGGAGGCCCGTGACAACGACCAGGTGAAGGGCATGTACCGCGGTGGCTGGGTCGCCGACTACCCGGTCAACGCCAACTTCATGAAGGAGCTGTACCACACCACCGCCGAGGCCAACAACGGCAGGTTCTCCAACAAGGAGATCGACGGGCTGATGGACAAGGCCGACAAGGCCAAGTCCCTCGACGAGTCGGTGAAGGCCTTCCAGGAGGTCGAGAAGAAGCTGGTCGACCACATGCCGGCCATCCCGCTCTGGTACTACCGCATCAACGGCGGCCACGGTAAGAACGTCGACAACGTCAACGTCGACTTCCACGGTGACCTCGAAGTGTGGGCCGTCACCACCAAGTAAGAGGAGCCCTCGGGCTTTTCCCACTCGGCCGTAAGCCCACCGCCGATTCAGGCGGCGGTGGGAGGTGCGGGGGGTCGTCTCGTCGCGAGGAGACGGCCCCCGCACCTGCGTTAACCCCTCACGGAGGCACCTATGGGGCGCTATGTCGCACGACGACTGCTCCAGATGATCCCGGTGTTCATCGGGTCAACCCTGCTCATCTTCTGCATGATGTACGCCCTGCCCGGCGACCCCGTCCGGGCGATGATGGGGGATCAGGCGTACGACCCGGCGGTGGTCGCGAGCATCAAGAAGGACCTCGGCCTTGATCAGCCGCTCCTTCAGCAGTACGTGAACTACATGGCCGGGCTGTTCCAGGGCGACTTCGGTACCCAGATCGCCAGCCAGCGGCCCATCGCGGACGTCATCGCCGACGCCTTCCCGGTGACGATCAGACTGACGCTCTTCGCCTTCACCTTCGTCACGCTCGTGGGCATCGGCCTCGGTGTCGTCGCCGGCCTGCGCCCCGACACGCTGCGGGACCGCGGTCTGCTGACGCTGACGCTGTTCCTCGTCTCGATGCCGTCCTTCGTGCTGGGCTTCCTGCTGCAGTACCAGTTCGCGTTCAAGTGGCAGGTCACCACACCCACCGTGACCGACTCGACGAACTGGTCCCAGCTCGCGCTTCCCGCCATCGTGCTGGCGTCGCTCTCCCTCGCGTACGTCGCCCGGTTGACCCGTACCTCGATCGCGGAGAACCTGCGGTCCGACTACATGCGCACCGCCGTGGCCAAGGGGCTGCCGCGCCGCCGTATCATCGGTGTCCACCTGATGCGCAACTCGCTGATTCCCGTGGTCACCTTCCTCGGTATCGAGATCGGCAGCCTGATGACCGGTGCCATCGTGACGGAGGGCATCTTCAACGTGCGGGGCATCGGCCTCGAGATCTACGAGGCGCTCACCCGGCGTGAGGGCGCCACCGTCGTGGGAATCGCTTCGCTGATGGTGCTCATCTACCTCGCCGCCAGCCTGATCGTCGACCTGCTTTACGCGGTCCTGGACCCGAGGATCCGGTATGCCTGACAAGACCGTCGAGAAGGTCGAAGCCCTTCCCGGTGACACCGCGAGCACCGCGGGCGTCATCGTCACCGACGCCGGCCCGGCTCCCGAAAAGGCCCGCAGCCTGTGGTCCGACGCCTGGCACGACCTGCGGCGCAACCCGCTGTTCCTGATATCGGCCGTGCTGATCGTGTTCCTGCTGGTGATGTCGTTCTGGCCGGGCCTGTTCACCAGCGCCTCGCCGCGCGACGCCGACCTGGCCAAGCACTACCTGGGCAAGCCGAACTGGGGCCACCTCTTCGCCCCGGACTGGCTCGGCTACGACGTCCAGGGCCGCTCGATCTACGCCCGTGTCGTCTACGGTGCCCGCGCCTCGATCACCGTCGGTGTGGGTGTCACCGTCGCCGTCACCGTGATCGGCACGGTCATCGGCATGATCGCCGGCTACTTCGGCGGCTGGACCGACACCCTGCTCTCGCGGGTCACCGACATCTTCCTCGGCATCCCGTTCCTGCTCGGTGCCCTGGTCGTGCTCAACTCCTTCGACGACCGCACCGTCTGGGTCGTCATCATGGCCCTCGCCTTCCTGGGCTGGACCCAGATCGCCCGAGTCGCCCGCGGTGCCGTGATCACCATCAAGCAGGCGGACTACGTGGTGGCCGCCAAGGCCCTCGGCGCCTCGACCTCCCGGATCCTGTTCCGTCACATCCTGCCCAACGCACTCGCGCCGATCATCGTCGTCGCGACCATCGCGCTCGGCGGCTACATCGCGGCCGAAGCCACCCTGTCCTTCCTGGGTGTGGGTCTCGGTGACGCGGCCGTGTCCTGGGGCGGCGACGTGGCGCGAGGACGCGAGCAGCTCCGTATCGCCCCGCACACCTTGATCATCCCCTCGGTGATGGTCTCGATCACGGTGCTCTCGTTCCTGATGTTCGGCGATGCGGTACGCAACGCCCTCGACCCCAAGCTGCGCTGAGGGAGGCGTACGTGACCATCATCGACGAAACGGCCGAGAGCCCCTCGGCCGACGGCTCGCAGGGCGCGGGTCGCCCGCTGCTCGAAGTCCGCGACCTGCACGTGGAGTTCCGCACCCGCGACGGAGTCGCCAAGGCCGTCAACGGCGTCAACTACTCCGTCGCCGCCGGCGAGACGCTCGCCGTCCTCGGCGAGTCCGGCTCCGGCAAGTCCGTCACCGCCCAGGCCATCATGGGCATCCTCGACATGCCGCCCGGCAGCATCCCCAAGGGAGAGATCCTCTTCCGCGGCCAGGACATGCTGAAGATGTCCGGCGAGGAGCGCCGGAAGATCCGCGGCAACAAGATCGCGATGATCTTCCAGGACGCGCTCTCCTCGCTGAACCCGGTGCTCTCGGTGGGCTACCAGCTCGGCGAGATGTTCCGCGTCCACGAGGGCATGTCCAAGAAGGACGCCAAGGCCAAGGCGATCGAGCTCATGGACCGGGTGAAGATCCCGGCCGCCAAGGAGCGCGTCAACGACTACCCGCACCAGTTCTCCGGCGGTATGCGCCAGCGCATCATGATCGCCATGGCGCTCGCGCTGGAGCCGGACCTGATCATCGCCGACGAGCCGACCACGGCCCTCGACGTGACGGTCCAGGCCCAGGTGATGGACCTGCTCGCGGAGTTGCAGCGCGAGTACAACATGGGCCTGATCCTGATCACGCACGACCTCGGCGTGGTCGCCGACGTCGCGGACAAGATCGCGGTGATGTACGCGGGCCGGATCGTGGAGACGGCCCCGGTGCACGAGCTGTACAAGCGGCCAGCGCACCCCTACACCAAGGGTCTGCTGGAGTCGATCCCGCGCCTGGACCAGAAGGGCCAGGACCTGTACGCGATCAAGGGCCTGCCGCCCAACCTGACGCGTATCCCGTCCGGCTGCGCGTTCAACCCGCGGTGCCCGCAGGCGCAGGACATCTGCCGTACGGACATCCCGCCGCTGCACCCCGTCACCGAGCGGGACGGCGGCGAGCTGACCGGCCGCGGCAGCGCGTGCCACTTCTGGAAGGAGACGATCCATGGCTGAGCTGGGCAAGAAGGACGAGTCCATGGACGCCACCCCCAACGTCACCGAGGTCGAGACGGTCGATGTCGCGACCGAGGAGGCGGCGGTGGCCGCGCTCGACGCGCCGGTGGAGCGCGGTGAGCCGATCCTCCAGGTGCGCAACCTGGTCAAGCACTTCCCGCTGACCCAGGGCATCCTGTTCAAGCGTCAGGTCGGCGCGGTCAAGGCCGTGGACGGGATCTCCTTCGACCTCTACCAGGGCGAGACGCTCGGCATCGTCGGCGAGTCCGGCTGTGGCAAGTCCACGGTCGCCAAGCTGCTGATGATGCTGGAGAAGGCGACCGCGGGCGAGATCTTCTACAAGGGCCAGGACATCACCAAGCTGTCCGGGCGTGCGCTGAAGGCGGTCCGCCGGAACATCCAGATGGTGTTCCAGGACCCGTACACCTCGCTCAACCCCCGTATGACGGTGGGCGACATCATCGGGGAGACCTTCGAGATCCACCCCGAGGTGGCGCCGAAGGGCGACCGCCGCCGCAAGGTCCAGGAACTCCTGGACGTGGTCGGCCTCAACCCCGAGTACATCAACCGCTACCCGCACCAGTTCTCGGGCGGTCAGCGCCAGCGCATCGGCATCGCCCGCGGCCTCGCCCTGAACCCCGAGATCATCGTCTGCGACGAGCCGGTCTCCGCGCTGGACGTGTCCGTCCAGGCGCAGGTCATCAACCTGATGGAGAAGCTGCAGAACGAGTTCAACCTCTCGTACCTCTTCATCGCGCACGACCTGTCGATCGTCCGGCACATCTCGGACCGCGTGGGCGTGATGTACCTCGGCAAGATGGCCGAGATCGGCACGGACACGGAGATCTACGACCACCCGACGCACCCCTACACCCAGGCGCTGCTGTCGGCCGTCCCGGTCCCCGACCCGGAGTCCCGCGAGGGCCGCGAGCGGATCATCCTCACCGGCGACGTCCCGTCCCCGGCCAACCCGCCCTCGGGCTGCCGCTTCCGCACCCGCTGCTGGAAGGCCGAGGACAAGTGCGCCCAGGAGGTGCCGCTCCTGGCGGTCCCCGAGCGTTTCAAGGGCGAGGACACCCCGGCGGCCCACGAGTCGGCCTGCCACTTCGCGGAGGAGAAGGACGTGGTCCACGCGGCCTGACCGGCTGCACCCGGTTCCCGGCACCCTCCAGGGTGCCGGGAACCGGCGTCTCCGGCCGTGCGGGCGGCCGTCGGGGCCACCGGCGCCGCTCAGCCCCAACTGGGTTAACACGCAGGCAACTTCGCCGACCCGGTTCCGATATACGGACACGTCAGGCTGGTCAGCGTACGGCCGTGCGGGTGCCGTAGACGGGCCGGGCGCCGGAAGGCGTCCCGGCCCGTTGCCGTGTTCAGGCGGCCGGCATGCCCAGGGAGCGCTTCAGGAAGTCGACCTGGAGCAGGAGCAGGTTCTCGGCGACCTGTTCCTGGGGGGTGATGTGGGTGACGCCGGACAGCGGCAGCACCTCGTGGGGGCGGCCGGCGGCCAGCAGGGCCGAGGACAGACGCAGGGCGTGGGCGACCACCACGTTGTCGTCGGCGAGCCCGTGCACGATCATCAGGGGCCTGTGCGGCTCGGCGGGGGAGGACAGCCCGTCGGCGGTCACCAGGGAGCTCTTGGCGTAGGACTCCGGGTGTTCCGCCGGCGTGCCCAGGTAGCGCTCCGTGTAGTGGGTGTCGTACAGGGCCCAGTCCGTCACCGGTGCGCCCGCGATGCCCGCGTGGAAGACGTCCGGGCGGCGCAGCACCGCCAGGCCCGCCAGCCAGCCGCCGTAGGACCAGCCGCGGATCGCCACCCGGGACAGGTCCAGGGGGTGGCGCTTGGCCAGGTCCTCCAGGGCGTCCACCTGGTCGTCCAGTGACAGCGTGAAGTCGTGGTGGACCGCCTTCTCCCATGCGGGGGAGCGGCCCGGGGTGCCGCGGCCGTCCGCGACCACGACCGCGAAGCCCTGGTCCGCGAACCACTGCGACGTGAGGTGGGCGTTGTGGGAGGCGAGCACTCGCTGACCGTGGGGGCCGCCGTAGGGGTCCATGAGCACCGGCAGGGGGGTGTCACCGTCGTAGTCCCGAGGCATAAGCACGGCGCACGGGACACGGCGTGCGCCCCCCTCGGTGAGCGTCACGCGGGGGGACATACCGGGATCTTCGGCGTACGAGGGGACAGTCCTGGTCGGTTTTCCGTCGCGCAGGACCTGGGCACGCGAACCTGGCCGGTTCAGCGTCGCCGACACCAGGACCGTCACCTCCCCGGCCCGCACCGCCGCGTGCACGCCCGGCTCCTGCGACACCCGCTCCACGCCCAGCTCGTTCACCCGGTACACGTGCACCTGGCCCGTCTCCGGCTCACCGGCGGCCTCCGCGCCCGCGGACGCCGAGATCAGCACGTCGTGCCCGGAGACGTCCAGCACGGCCCGGACGTGCAACTGTGCGCCGGTGAGCGGCCGGTCCCCGACCGCCAGCACCCGCGCGCCGCCCTCGTCGGCGATCCGCACCAGCTGCCCGGACGGGCTCCAGCAGGGCACTCCGGGGAAAAGATCAAGCCATGTTCGATCTTCGTCTGCGTGCACCATCCGCGTCGCGCCGGAATCCGGATCCACGGCCAGGATCAGCTGACTGCGCTGGTCGCGCGCCTGTACGAGCAGCAGCGGCGCGCCCGCCGCTGACCAGTGGACATGTGCCAGGTACGGGAAGCGGGTCCGGTCCCAGGCGACCTCCGTGCGCAGCCCGTCCAGACCGACCACGAACAGCCGCACCTCCGCGTTGCCGGTGCCCGCCGCCGGGTACGGCACCCGCTGCGGCTCCCGCCCCGGATGTGCCGGGTCGGCGATCCACCACCGCTGCACCGGCGTGTCGTCCACCCGCGCCATGAGCAGCCGGTCCGACTCCGGGGCCCACCAGAAGCCCCGGGAACGCCCCATCTCCTCGGCCGCGATGAACTCGGCCAGCCCGTAGGAGACGTTCTCCGCCTCCGGCTCGGCGAGCGCCCGGTCGCCCTCCCCTTCGGCGCCCACCACCCGCAGGGCGCCCCGCGCGACATAGGCGACATGCCGCCCGTCGGGCGACGGGCGCGGATCGATCACGGGCCCCGGCACGGGCAGCTCACGTGCCGTCCCGGCCCGCAGCTCGGCCGCGAAAAGCCGCCCTGACAAGGCGAAAGAGGCCAATTCGACGGCCGAGTCGGTGGCGTACCCGACGATGCCGGCGCCGCCCTCACGGCTGCGCTCGCGCCGGGCCCGTTCCTCGGGTGAGAGATCCTCCGTGGCGCCGCCCAGCAGGGCGCGCGGATCGGCGGCCACGCGCTCCCCGCCCTCCTCCACGTCGAGGACCCACAGCGAATTCGCCCGGTCCGTACCGGAACCGGAGCGCAGGAACACGACACGCGAACCGTCGGGCGCCACGGTGAACGAGCGCGGCGCGCCGAGCGTGAAGCGCTGGGTACGGGCGTGCCGTCGGGGGAAGGAGTGAGGCTCGGTCGTCATGCCCTGACCATATTGGCCATGCGCCCCCTTGTGCGGCCGTGCGCCGATCGATGCGCGCAGACGGATAGTTATGATCAATGTCGCATAGTGGGTATGAACCTGCTGGCTGCTGTACGGATTTGATGCCCCCATAGTCCGACCCCCCGCGTCCTCGTGGATCTTTGGAGGTGAGCCGCCGTGGCACTCTCGATTTCGGCGGTGGTGCTGCTGGCGATCATCGTCTTCCTGCTCATCAAGAAGTCGGGGCTGAAGGCGGGGCATGCGATCGTCTGCATGCTGCTCGGCTTCTACCTCGCCTCCTCGACCGTCGCTCCCACGATCAACGAGCTGACGACGAACATCGCGGGCATGATCGGCAGCATCAAGTTCTGACCGTCATGGGACCTCGTAGGCTGGTCCCATGACGGAACTGCCCTCCCCCGAGCTCTCCGAGCAGGGGGGACCCTCACCTCGCTCCGCGAGGCGTCTGCTGCTGGTGCACGCGCACCCGGACGACGAGTCGATCAACAACGGCGCGACCATGGCCCGGTACGCGGCCGAGGGTGCCCACGTCACCCTGGTCACCTGCACCCTCGGTGAACGCGGCGAGGTCATCCCGCCCGAGCTCGCGCACCTGACGGGCGCCGCCCTGGGGCAGCACCGCCGCCGTGAGCTCGCCGCCGCCATGGCCGAGCTCGGCGTCCAGGACGTCCGTCTGCTCGGCGGCGCCGGGCGCTACAGCGACTCCGGGATGATGGGCCTGCCCGACAACGACGACCCCGCCTGCTTCTGGCAGGCCGACGTCGACGAGGCCGCCGCGCACCTCGTCGAAGTGATCCGTGAGGTACGCCCCCAGGTCCTGGTGACCTACGACGACAACGGCGGCTACGGCCACCCCGACCACATCCAGGCCCATCGCGTCGCGATGCGCGCCGTGGAACTGTCCGCCGAAGCCGGTGTGCCCATCCCCAAGGTCTACTGGAACCGGGTCCCCCGGCCCGTTGTGGAGGAGTCCTTCGCGCGGCTCCGCGGGGACCTGCCCGGCACGCCCTTCACCAAGGCGGCCGAGGCCGACGACGTCCCGGGTGTCGTGTCCGAGGAGCGGATCACCACCGAGATCGACGGCACCGCCCACGCCGGGGCCAAGGCCGCCGCGATGCGCGCCCACGCCACCCAGATCACCGTGGCCGGGCCGTACTTCGTGCTCTCCAACGAACTCGCCCAGCCCGTCCTCACGACCGAGTACTACGAGCTGGTGCGCGGTGAGCGGGGCCCCGGCCCGCGCGAGACGGACCTGTTCGCCGGTCTGGAGGAGGCCTCATGAGCGACCGTACGTCGATGCTGGCCCAGCCGATGCGGCCGCCCACCGCTGGACGCGCCGCCGCCTGCCTGGGGTTCTTCGTGCTCGGCGCCGTGGTCGGCGTGGCCGGGGCGCTGGTACAGCCCGGCTGGTTCCCGGGCGGCCTGCTGCTCGCCCTGGTCGCCGAGGCCGGAGCCGTCCTGGGCGCCACCCGCGTCCTGCGCGGCCGGGCCGGGGGTGTCGCGGTCGCCGCGGGCTGGATGCTCGCGGTCGTCCTGCTCACCGCCAGCCGCACCGAGGGCGACTTCCTCTTCGCTGCGGGGAGCGGCTCCTATCTCTTCCTGCTCGGGGGCATCGCCGTAGCTGTGATCTGTGCCACCCTCTCCCCGGGGCGGCAACCGGACGGCGATCCCGTCCGACTTGCCAAGTGACGTACCACTTCGCCAGGACGTGGCCGTGGGGGTCCGGTGTGGGTTTCCCCGGCGGTCACGGGATACGGGCGAGAAGTGGCCAGTATGGTGGTGCGCGCCGCCGAGCTGCCCGCGTGAGGTCGTGTGGGGCGGCGGAGCCAACCGGGAGAACCTGCCTTGAGTCGTGAAACTGACACTCCGTCCTCCGGGCCCAACGGGCGCGGCGGAGCCGCCTACCCGTCGGGTACGCCGCCGTACGGGACCCCGACGGTCTCCGACGCCGGTGCGGACGCGGGCCGTTCCGCCACGCGGCCGGAGGAACGCAAGACCGAGACCACGCTGACGACCCGGATCCGGATCAACATCCCCGGGTCGCGGCCGATTCCACCCGTGGTGGTGCGCAAGCCCGTCGCCGAGGCGGAGGGCCAGGCCGACACCGAGCAGCGCGCTGACGAGCCGACGGCGCCGGGCGCCACCCCGTCCGCGGGCACGGTCGAGGCTCCCGCCGATCCGGCACAGCAGGGCGAGGACAAGCCGGCCAGCGACTGGTTCGCGCCGCGCAAGTCCGGCGGGGGCAAGGGCGGTCCGGGCGGCGGCTCCACCAACGGGGCCGGGCTGCCGGGCGGTTCGGGTCCGGCGGCGGGCGGTCCCGCTGCCGGGACGCCGGGTTCCGGTGCCGGTGCGTCCGGCGGCGCCCGGCCGGGTG